>JAYSCC010000111.1:0-7922 GCA_041915065.1 Zavarzinia sp. | reverse complement strand
CAACCCTGTGATGGTGCCCTGGGTCGGCGCCGCTCTCGAAAGGGGCTATCGTTCGTCGAGCGCCTTTCCCCTGATCGCGGACGGCCATGCCTTCGGCGCGCTCACCATCTATGCCCCGACGGTAGCCCCCTTCAACGGTGAGGAAATCGGCCTTTTGCAGGAATTGGCGTCGGACCTCGCCTTCGGTGTCGCCATGCTCGGCCTGCGCCAGTCCAGCCAGCGCGCCCGCGAGCGGATGGAGAAAAGCCTGGAGGCGACGATCGCGGCGGTGGCGGCGACCCTCGAACTGCGTGACGCCTATACCGCCGGCCACCAGCGCCGGGTCAGCAAACTGGCCGGTGCCATCGCGGCGAAACTGGGCCTGCCGGACGACGAGATCCACGGCATCCGTCTCGCCGCCTCGATTCACGACATCGGCAAGATCCAGGTGCCGTCCGAAATCCTGGTCAAGCCGACGGCGCTCGACGAGATCGAGAAGTTATTGCTGCGGCGCCATCCCCAGGCCGGCTTCGACATCCTGAAGGGTATCGACTTCCCCTGGCCGATCGCGCGCCTGGTGCTCGAGCATCACGAGAGGGAGGACGGCTCGGGCTATCCCCAGGGGCTGCCGGGCGCACAGATCCTGCTCGGGGCGAAGATCATCGGTGTCGCCGACGTGCTGGAGGCGATGTCGTCGCACCGGCCTTATCGGCCAGCGCTCGGGATCGACAAGGCGCTGGGCGAACTGCTCAAGAACAGGGGCCGGTTCTACGATCCTGCAGTCGTCGATGCCTGCGTCGCGCTGTTCCGCGAGGACGGCTTCAGCCTCGAAGGCTGAGGACCTTGTGGACGGCGCCGGTCAGGGTCGCCACCTCGTCTTCGGTGGCGACGAAGGCGGGGGTCAGATAGACGATGTCGCCGAAGGGGCGGACCCAGACCCCGGCCTCGACGAAGGCGCGCTTGAGGGCGTTGAGATCGCCGATCTTGTCGAGCTGGACGACGCCGATCGCGCCTTTCACCCGCACGTCGACCACACCCGGCAGGTGCCGGCAGTGCTCCAGCCCCGTGCGCAGCCAACCTTCGATGGCGGCGACCTGGGCAAGGCGCGGCTCGGTCTCGAAAAGGTCGAGCGAGGCATTGGCGACCGCACAGGCCAGCGCATTGCCCATATAGGTCGGCCCATGCATGAGCGCGGCCGAGGCGCGGTCGTCCCAGAAGGCTTCGAACACGCGGGTGGTGGCGATGGTCGCGGCCAGTGCCATGGTGCCGCCGGTCAGGGCCTTGGACAGAGTCACGATGTCGGGCACCACGCCCGCCGCCTCGCAGGCGAACAGGGGGCCGGTGCGCCCGAAACCGACGAAGATCTCGTCGAAGACCAGCAGGGCGCCGATCCGGTCCGCCGCCCGGCGGAGGCGGGCGAGCACCTCCGGCCCATGCATCTTCATGCCGCCGGCGCCCTGCACCAGGGGCTCGACCAGGATCGCCGCGATCCGCTCGCCATGGGCATCGAGGAAGGCATCGAAACTTTCGGCCTTTTCCTCGTCGGTCGGCAGGTCGATCACGAAATGCTGGGGCAGCAGGCCGGTGAAGAGGGAATGCATGCCCTCGTCCGGGTCGCAGACCGCCATGGTGCCGATGGTGTCGCCGTGATAGCCGTGGCGGAAGGACAGGAATTTGTCCCGCCCGCGCTCACCCCGGTTCAGGAAATATTGCATCGCCATCTTCATGGCGACCTCGACCGAAACCGAGCCCGAATCCGAGAAGAACACGCGGGAGAGGTCGCCGGGCAGCAGCGCGGCCAAGCGGGCGGCCAGGCGGAGCGCCGGCTCCTGCACCAGGCCGCCGAACATGACATGGGGCAGGGCGGCCAATTGCGCCTCGGCGGCGGCACGGATATGCGGGTGGTTATAGCCGTGGCAGGCAGTCCACCACGACGCGATGCCGTCGATCAGCTCCCGCCCGTCGGCAAGGCGGATGCGCGTGCCTTCGGTCGACACCACCGGCAAGGGCGGCGTCACCGTCTTCATCTGGGTATAGGGCAGCCAGACGTGCCCGTAGCCGGCGGCATACCAGCCGGGGGCGTCAGCACTCACGGGATCACTCGGCGGCGTCGGCCCGGGGCGCTGCCTCGCAGGGCGCCGGCATCGGGCGGATGCCCAGGCGCTCGAACAGGCGGCGGTCCTTTTCCTGGGCCGGGTTCTCGGTCGTCAGCAGCTTGGGGCCGATGAAGATCGAATTGGCGCCGGCCAGGAAGCACAGGGCCTGCATCTCGTCCGACATATGCTCGCGCCCGGCCGAGAGGCGGACCATGGAGGCGGGCATCAGGATCTTGGCGACCGCGATGGTGCGGACGAAATCGATCGGGTCGAGATCGGCCTCGTTGCCGAGCTGGGTGCCCTCGACCTTGACGAGCAGGTTGATCGGCACGCTTTCCGGATGCTCCGGCAGGTTGGCCAGGGTGAGCAGCAGGCCGGCGCGGTCGTCCAGGTCCTCGCCCATGCCGACGATACCGCCGCAGCAGACGTTGATGCCGGCGTCGCGCACATTGGCCAGCGTATCCAGCCGGTCCTGATAGGTCCGAGTGGTGATGATCTCGGAATAGAATTCCGGCGAGGTGTCGAGATTGTGGTTGTAGTAGTCGAGCCCGGCGTCCTTCAGGCGCTGGGCCTGCACGGCGTTCAGCATGCCGAGGGTGACGCAGGTCTCCATCCCCATGGATTTCACGCCGCGCACCATCTCGATCACCTGGTCGAGGTCGTGGTCCTTCGGGCTCCGCCAGGCGGCACCCATGCAATAGCGGCTGGCGCCGGCTTCCTTGGCGCGTTTCGCCTCTTCCAGGACGGCGCCGACCGCCATCAGCTTGGAAGCCTTGAGGCCGGTGTCGAATTTGGACGACTGCGGGCAATAGCCGCAATCCTCCGGGCAGCCGCCGGTCTTGATCGAGAGCAGCGTCGACATCTGGACGTCGTTGGCGTCGAAGAAGCGGCGATGCGCGCTCTGCGCCTCGAAGATCAGGTCGGCGAAGGGCTTGCGGAACAGGGCCTCGACTTCCTCGCGGCGCCAGTCGTGGCGGAGCCCGGTGGCCCCGGCGGCGGAAGCGGTGGAAGTGGCGGCGGTGATCTCGGTCATGGGCGACCCAATCCTCGGCAACAGTCGAGACGTCGAGCGCCGGCGATGGCCGGCGATCCTGGCGCGCAGACTATGCCGCTTTGCGGCGAGGTCAATAGCAGGATGGACTAGGCGCCTAGACCACCAGGGGATTGACCCCCGCGCCGATTGGGGCCAGTGTGCGCCGCCCTCAGGGATCATCAATCGTCATGCAGTCTCTCGATGCCTTTGCGGCGGCCAAACTGGCCGACTTGGACGCCCGTCACCAGCGGCGTACCCTGGTCGCCACGGCGCGCCTCGACGGGCCGCTGGTCAGTCGCGGCGGGCGGCAATACGTCTCCTTTTCCTGCAACGATTACCTGAATTTCGCGACCGATCCGCGCCTGAAGGCGGCGGCGATCCGCGCGGTCGAAGAGCACGGCACCGGCGCCGGGGCGTCCCGCCTGATCACCGGCAACCACCCCCTGATCGAGGAACTGGAAACGCGCCTGGCCCGGCTCAAGGGCACGGAAGCCTGCTGCGTCTTCGGTTCGGGCTATCTCGCCAATGTCGGCATCATCCCGACGCTCGCCGGGCGCGACTGCCTCGTCGTGGTCGACGAACTGGCGCATAATTGTATCAATGCAGGGGCCAGCATGGCCCAGGGCCCGGTCACCGTGTTCCAGCACAACGACCTCGACCATCTGGCCGCGATCCTGGCCGCCGAACGGGCGAAATACGCCCATGTCCTGGTGGTCACCGACGGCGTCTTCTCGATGGACGGCGACCTCGCGCCTCTTCCTGAGATGGGCGACCTCTGCGCCCGCTACGACGCCTGGCTGATGGCGGACGATGCTCATGGCATCGGCGTGCTGGGCGGCGGGCGCGGCTCGGCCCATGTCGGCAGGAACGCCGCTGTGCCGTTGCAGATGGGTACGCTCTCGAAGGCGATCGGCTCCTACGGCGCCTATCTCTGCGCCTCGCAGCCGGTGATCGACCTGATGAAGACGCGGGCGCGGACGGTGGTCTATTCGACCGGCCTGCCGCCGGCCGCCGTGGGCGCCGCGATCGAAGCCCTGAACATCATCGAGAACGAGCCCGACTATATCGAGCTGCCGGTCGCCAAGGCGCGGCGCTTCTGCCGGGCCCTGAACCTGCCCGCGGCCGAGAGCCCGATCGTGCCGATCATCGTGGGGACCGAGACCCGCGCCCTCGACGCCCAGCGCCTGCTGGCCGAACAGGGCTTCCTGGTTGCCGCCATCCGGCCGCCGACCGTACCCGCTGGAACCGCGCGCCTGCGCTTCGCCTTCACGGCGCGCCATACCGATGCCGATGTCGACCGGGTCGCTACCGTGCTGCGGGAGCGCGTATTGTGACGCGCGCTCTCTTCATCTCTTCGCCGGGCACGGAAATCGGCAAGACCCTGGTCACCGCCGCGCTCGCCCACCAGCTTCGCGGCACCAATGCCCGGATCCTGAAGCCGGTGGTCAGCGGCTACGAGACCGGGACGGCGGCGGAATCCGACCCCGGCCTGATCCTGGCCGCCCAGGACCGCGCGGTCACCGAAGCGGCGGTTGCCGAAATCGCCCCCTGGCGCTTCAAGACGCCGGTCGCCCCCGATCTCGCCGCCCGCCTCGAAGGCAAGGCGATGACCGCGGCCGAGATCGCCGCCTTCTGCGCCAAGGCGGGCGAGGGGGCGGATTTCCTGGTGGTCGAAGGGGCGGGCGGCATCATGGCGCCGATCGCCGAGCGCCAGACTTTTCTTGACGTGCTGGCACTGACCCGCTGGCCCGTGCTGCTCGTCGCCGGCTCCTATCTGGGCACGCTGAGCCATCTGTTCACGGCGGTGGAGACGATCCGCGGCCGCGGGCTCACCGTCGCCGGCATCGTGATCAGCGAGAGCGTCGAGAAGTCGCAGGCAATCCCGGAGCTGCTCCGCTCGATCGCCGCATTTCTGCCGGAATTGCCGGTTTGTGTCGTGCCCCGGCTGGCGGGACCGCGGCCTTGGGCCATGGCCCCACCGTTGACACAATTTCTTGTGGGTAAGTCATCATCTGGTGTGGCGTCAAGAGCGCCTGCCGAGATATAGTGTGTTTTGTAGCGGTCAACGCCGTTTAGTGGGAGAGAGGACAACGATGTCCTGGACCGATGAGCGCATCGCCACCCTGCGCGAACTGTGGGAGCAGGGCCTCAGCGCCAGCCAGATCGCCGGCAAGCTCGGCAACATCACGCGCAACGCCGTGATCGGCAAGGTCCACCGCCTGGGCCTGTCCGGCCGGCCGAGCCCCGTGCGCGCCGAACGTCCTGCGGCCGCGGTCGCTGCCGCCCCGGTGCCGGCGCCGAAGCCGGCCGAACCCGTGCGCGCTGCCGTGGCACCGGCTCCGCGGCCGGTCCGTCTGGTCGGCACCCCGGTGGAGGCTGCCCCGGCAGCGCCCCGTCCTGTCGCCGCCAGGCCGGCGCCAGCGCCGACACCTGCCGCGACCGAGGCGGAACCGATGGTCCGCGCCTCGCTGCTTTCGATCAACGACCGCATGTGCAAATGGCCGGTCGGCGATCCGGGCGAAGCCGGCTTCCACTTCTGCGGCCGCCGCGCCCAGACCGGGATGCCCTATTGCCAGGATCACGCCCGCATCGCCTATCAGGCGGCCACGCCCAAGGCGCGCGAGAAGCGCGACCGGGACCGTGAACGGGAGCGCGAGCGCTTGCTGCGCAGCCTGTCTTAGTTCAAGAAAACGGGGCCTTCGGGCCCCGTTCCGCTTTCGATATCGGGGGCAGCTTAACCTTGTCTTGAGGGATGGCATGCCATTTTCCCGGCATGTCGAAACCCGTTGCCGAGTCGCTGATCTCCCCCCGCTTGCGCCATCGCCTGGCGGAGATCGAAAACCTCGTCGCCCAGGAGGGAGACGGTATTTTGGTGTGCGAAGCGGGGGATCTTGACCTGCCGTTTCCGCGCATCGTCTTCGCCAACGAGGCCATGGCCCGCCTGACCGGCTATGACCGGCGCGAGTTGGAAGGCCAGACGCCGCGCCTGTTCCAAGGGACTGCGACGGATCCCGAAACCAGGGCCGGCATCCGCAAGGCGCTGGCCGCCAAGCGCAAGCACCGGACCGAGGTGCTGAACTATGCCAAGGACGGCCAGACCTATTGGGTCGCCATGGACATCGTGCCGGTGATCCGGATTCCGGCCGCCTGTTCTTCGTCTCCTTCGAACGTGACATCACGCGTTGGAAACGGCTGGAAGCCGAATTGTCCGAGGCCCGCGCGCGGGCGGAGCGGGCGATGCGGGGGCGGAACGACTTCGTGGCGGCTGCGATCCGCGAATTGCGTCTGTCGCTGGGCGGCCTGCTCGGCCATCTCGAACTGCTGGAGCGAGGCGAGACCACGGCGGTGCAGCCGCCCCTGATCGCCGCCGCCCTGCGCAATGCCCACAATCTCGCCGGCCGGCTGGACGACATCATGGACCTCGACCGGATGGATGCCACGGCGACCACCCCGGGCCCCGTGCAGAGCCTGAACCTCCGTGATTTCGTGGCCGACATCGATCTTCTGTTCGGTGCCGTCGCCAACCGCGCCGGCCTGCATTTCGAGACCGTGCTGGGCGGCGGCCTGCCGGCCACACTCGACACCGACATCGCCCACTTGCGCCAGCTCGTCACCTGCTTGGTGCGCGACGCCCTGCGGCGGACCGAAACCGGCGGTATCGCCTTGGTCCTGGAAGGATGCGGCGACGGGCGGCTGTCCCTCGCCGTACACGACAGCGGCACCACCGCGGACGAGGATTCCCTCGGGGTCGGTGTCGCGCGGCGGGTCGCGGCGACGCTCGGAACCCGGCTCGACATCGACCTCGCACCGGGTGAGGGGCTGTCCTGCTGGGTCGAATTGGCGGCGCCGGGCGCCAGGGCGGCAACCGATCCGCGCAGTTTTGCCGAATGGCGGCAGGCGATGCGGGCCGGGGCGCAAATCGCGGTCCCGAAGCGGAGCCTGCCCCTGCGCGCCGAAACGGGCGAGCCGGTCCGGGTCCTTGTCGCGGATTCCGATCCGATGGAGAGGGCCACCCTGGCGCGGCAACTCCAATCGCTGGGCGCGCGGGTGGACATTGTCGCCAATGGCGCCCAGGCGTTGATCATGGCGACGGCCGAGACCCCCTATGACCTGATCCTGTTCGAAGCCGGCCTGCCCATCGTCGCGGTCGGTGAGCTGGTGCGCGGTCTGCGCGCCCATGAGGAAGATCATGGCCTGCCGCGCGTCGAAGTGGTCGCCCTGGCCGACGCGACCGAGGGCACCGAGGCCGCCCGTGTCGACGGGGCCGATCAGGTCTTGCTGCGGCCGGTCGGTCTCGGCCAGTTGGCCGATCTGCTGAACGGGGGGGACGAGCCACCGTCCGATCGGCCGGCGATCGACCTCGCGGCTTTGAAGGCACGGCTCGACATCACCGATTCCTTCGATCTCGCCTCGATCCTGGCAGTCTTCGCCGAAAAGCTCGACGATCTCGAACGCGCTTTGGCCAAGGCGGTGGCCCGGCGCGACGCCGAGACGGCCAACGACCTGCTGCACGCCCTGACGGCGGAAGCCGATTGGGCCGTGGCGGAGCCGCTCGGGACCGTGGTGGCGCGTTGCCGGCTCGCCGTCGGCAATGGTGACTGGGACTTCGCCGACCGCAGCCTGGAGCGGCTGGCGGCCGAGACGCTCCGGATCCGCGCCGTGCTGGACGGTATGCTCGGCGCTTAACGATCCGGCTGCTCGCGCTCGTCCAGGCGGAGTTCCATGAAGACGAGGTCGAGCCAGCGGCCGAATTTGGTGCCGACCTGATGCAGCAGGCCGGCATGTTCGAAGCCGAGCTTCTTGTGGAGGGCGAT
>JAYSCC010000110.1:0-7945 GCA_041915065.1 Zavarzinia sp. | reverse complement strand
GCTGGCCCGCCACCTGAACGACCGCGGTGCGGCGGACGTCCTGTGGGTGCCCGGCGCCAACCGCTGACCTTGGACCGTTCCCCGCTTGCCAAGCGTGGATTCCCTGCCACTATGGCGGGCCACGGCGGCCTCCGGGCCTCCGGGGGGATGGCCGCGACGGTTCGCTTCGTTGACAGATCCGGTGCCGCTTCTTATGGTGCGGCGCGGCAAAGGGTGGCTTGGGTCTGTTGCGGGCCCTGTCGTCCCGGCTGACCCTCGGGCCCGTCGGCCCTGGTGATCAAGCAGTTCCCGAGAAACAGGGCGGAGCGAATTTCCCATGAAGGTCCTGGTGCCCGTGAAGCGGGTCGTCGACTACAACGTGAAGATCCGCGTCAAGGCGGACAATACCGGCGTCGACCTCGCCAACGTCAAGATGTCCATGAATCCCTTCGACGAGATTTCGGTCGAAGAAGCGATCCGCCTCAAGGAAGCGGGCAAGGCGACCGAAGTCGTCGTTGTCTCGATCGGCCCGGCGCAGGCGTCTGAAACCATCCGCACGGCGCTGGCCATGGGTGCCGACCGCGGCATCCTGATCAAGACCGACGAGGAAGTGCAGCCGCTCGCCGTCGCCAAGCTGCTGAAGGCCGTGGTGGCCGAGGAGCAGCCGGGCCTCGTCATCGTCGGCAAGCAGGCGATCGACGATGATTCGAACCAGACCGGCCAGATGCTCTCGGCCCTGCTGGGCTGGGGCCAGGCCACCTTCGCCTCGAAGATCGTGGTCGGCGACGGCTCGATCGACGTCACCCGCGAAGTCGACGGCGGCCTCGAGACCTTGACCCTGAAGCTGCCCGCGATCGTCACTTCGGACCTCCGTCTGAACGAGCCGCGCTATGCTTCGCTGCCCAACATCATGAAGGCGAAGAAGAAGCCGCTGGCCGAGAAGACCCCGGCCGACTACGGCGTCGACGTCACCCCGCGCCTGAAGACCCTGAAGGTCGAGGAGCCCCCGAAGCGCAGCGCCGGCATCAAGGTGCCCGACGTCGCGACCCTGGTGGCCAAGCTGAAGACCGAAGCGGGAGTGATCTGAGATGGCGATCCTCGTTCTTGCCGAAAATGATGCCGCTGGCCTGAAGCCGGCGACCCTGAACGCCGTCGCTGCCGCCAAGGCGATCGGTGGCGACATCCACCTCCTGGTCGCCGGTGCCGGCGTCGGCGCCGTGGCTGCCGAAGCCGCCAAGATCGATGGCGTCGCCAAGGTGCTGACCGCCGACGACGCGGTCTATGCGAACCGTCTGGCGGAACCGCTGGCGGCCCTGATCGTCTCGCTCAGCGGCGCCTACGACTATATCGTCGCCCCCGCCACCACCTCGGGCAAGAACGTGACGCCGCGCGTCGCCGCCCTGCTCGACGTCGCGCAGATCTCGGACATCATCAAGGTCGTCTCGGGCGATACGTTCGTCCGTCCGATCTATGCCGGCAACGCGCTGGCGACCGTGCAGTCGGCCGATGCCAAGAAGGTCATCACCGTTCGCACCACCGCCTTCCCGGCGGTCGGCATGGGCGGTTCGGCTGCGATCGAGGCGGTTTCCCCCGCCGGTGATCCGGGCCTGTCGTCCTTCGTCGGCGCCGAGCTGTCGAAGTCGGAGCGCCCGGAACTGACCGCAGCCCGCATCGTCATCTCGGGCGGCCGCGGTATGCAGTCGGGCGACAATTTCCACCTGCTCGACAAGATCGCCGACAAGCTGGGCGCCGCCGTCGGTGCGTCGCGCGCTGCGGTCGATGCCGGTTTCGTGCCGAACGATTACCAGGTCGGTCAGACCGGCAAGATCGTCGCGCCGGAACTCTATGTCGCGGTTGGCATCTCGGGTGCCATCCAGCATCTCGCCGGCATGAAGGACAGCAAGGTCATCGTCGCGATCAACAAGGACGAAGAGGCGCCGATCTTCCAGGTCGCCGACTACGGCCTGGTCGCCGACCTGTTCAAGGCCCTGCCCGAACTCGAAGCGGAACTCTCGAAGTAACGCGCAGTTTGGGTTAGGTTCATCGTAACGCGTGCAACAGACGGGGTTATCGGAATGGCGCTCAAGACCATCGGTGTCATCGGTGCCGGCCAGATGGGCAATGGTATCGCCCACGTCTGCGCCCTCTCGGGTTACGATGTCTTCATGATGGACCTCAGCCTCGAGCGCGCCCAAGCCGCGCTCGAGGTGATCCAGAAGAATATGGCCCGGCAGCTCAGCCGCGGCCTGATCGCCGAGGCTGACCGCGATGTCGCCCTGAAGCGCATCATGGTCACCGACAGCATGGAGCAGGTCGGCGTCGCGGATCTCGTGATCGAGGCGGCGGCCGAGAACGAGGCGGTGAAGAAGCAGATCTTCACCAACCTCTGTCCCAAGCTGAAGGACAGCACGCTGGTCGCCTCCAATACCTCGTCGATCTCGATCACCCGCCTCGCCGCCATCACCGACCGCCCGGAACGCTTCATGGGCATGCACTTCATGAACCCGGTGCCGGTCATGAAGCTGGTCGAGCTGATCCGCGGCATCGCGACCGACGAATCGACCTATCAGACCATCCGCGATTTCGCCCTTTCGATCGGCAAGACGCCGACCATGGCGGAAGATTTCCCGGCCTTCATCGTCAACCGCATCCTGCTGCCGATGATCAACGAGGCGGTCTATACGCTCTACGAGGGTGTCGGCTCGGTCGAGGCGATCGATACCGCCATGCGGCTCGGCGCCAATCATCCGATGGGGCCGCTCCAACTCGCCGACTTCATCGGCCTCGACACCTGCCTGGCGATCATGCAGGTGCTGCACGAGGGCCTGGCGGACTCGAAGTACCGGCCCTGCCCGCTGCTGGTCAAATATGTCGAGGCCGGCTGGCTCGGCCGCAAGACCAAGCGCGGCTTCTACGACTATCGGGGCGAGACCCCGGTGCCGACCCGCTGAGCTTCACGGTCGATTGCACCCAGCCCTGGCTGACGGCCCGCTTCGGCGGGCCGCGCCGTTGTCTGTCCTGGGCACCGCATAATCCCGGCCTTGTCACGGCGACCCGCGTGGTCTGGCGCGAGGTGCGCAATGCCGACTTGACGCCGGAGGTCGATCCGCTCGCCCTGCTACGCGACGGACTCGCGTCGATCGCGGCGCTCGATGCCGTCGGCCTGATGACCTCGCGCGATATTCGCCGCCATTTCTTGGGCCATGCTGCGGTCGACGGCGTGAGGGCCACCTGCCTCGCCACCGTCGGTCTCGGCAATGGCGAAGTGGTGGGGCGACGGCGCCACGCCCGGCCGAAGGGCTTCGGTACCATCAACCTTCTGCTCGAAGTCGACGCCGCCCTGAGCGACGCGGCCCTGCTCGAAGCGCTCTCGATCGCCACGGAAGCACGCACGGTCGCCGTGGTCGAAGCCGGCTATCGGCCCGACGGGGCAGGGACCGTCACCGGCACGGGCACGGACTGCATCGTGGCCGCCTGCCCGCCGGGCGGCGATCTCGCTTATGCCGGGTTGCACACGGCGGTGGGCGAGGCCGTCGGCCGTGCCGTGTTGGATGCGGTGCGTCCCGGGGCCGCGGACTGGATGGCGGAGCAAGGCCTGCCATCGAACGGCAAAGGATGTTTCACGGATCGGTGATCGAGGGGCCATCGACGGTCCGTAACTTTGCGCCACCCCTATCCGCTGGAGGCGCAGATGTCCGAACGCTATATCCTGACCCGCCGGGGCCTCGTCTTGAAGGCCCCGCTCGCCCTTGGTGCTGCGGCGGTGGTCTCGCGTCCCTGGCGGGCCTTCGCCCAGGCGGCGCGGCCGCAGTTCACCCATGGCCTGCAGACCGGTGACGTGGTCGGCGACCGCGCCGTGGTCTGGGCCCGCGCCGACCGGCCGGCCCGCCTGATGGTCGAATGGTCGACCACCGAGACCTTCGGCGATCCGATCGCCGTGGTCGGGCCGGAAGCGTTGGACGTCGACGATTACACGGCGCGCGTCACGCTCGACGGCCTGCCGCCGGGCCAGCAGCTGTTCTGGCGCGCGCGCTGGATCAGCCTCGATGATATCAACGCGGTCTCCGAACCCATGATCGGCCGTTTCCGGACCGAACCGCCGGGCGGGCGCGACGTGACCTTCGCCTGGTCGGGCGACACCGCCGGCCAGGGCTTCGGCATCAACCCCGATTTCGGCGGCATGAAGCTCTACGAAGAAGTGCGGAAGATGCAGCCCGACTTCTTCATCCATTCGGGCGATGTCTGCTATGCCGACGGCCCGATCAAGGCGGAAGTCGACCTCAAGGACGGCACCAAGTGGAAGAACCTGACCCTGCCCGGCAAGGACAAGGTCGCCGAAACGCTGGACGAATTCCGCGCCAACTACCGTTACAACCTGATGGATGAGAATCTGCGCCGTCTCAATCTCGAAGTCCCGACCTTCTTCCAGTGGGACGACCACGAGACGATGAACAATTGGTACCCGCAGAAGGTTCTGTCGGCGCAAGAGACGCGCTATTCGGTGAAGTCGCTGGCCCTGCTCTCGGCCCGTGCCCGCCGCGCCTTCCTCGACTATGCCCCGATGCTGGGCACCGAGGCGGGCACGCGGCAGATCTATCGCAAGATCCCCTACGGCCCGGCGCTCGACGTCTTCTTCCTCGACATGCGGAGCTTCCGGGGCGCCAATTCCGCCAATCTCCAGGACCAGCCTTCGCGCGATACCGATTTCATGGGCCCGGCGCAGATCGCTTGGCTGAAGCAGGCGCTGCTCACCTCCAAGGCGACTTGGAAGGTGATCGCGGCCGACATGCCGATCGGCCTCGGCGTGCCGGACGGCAAGACCGCCGAAGGCCTCGCCCAGTGGGAGGCGATCGCCAACAACGATCCCGGTGCGCCCAAGGGCCGCGAGCTCGAGATTGCCGGCCTGCTCGCCTTCATCAAGGCGGCGGACATCAAGAACGTGGTCTGGCTGACCGCCGACGTGCATTACACCGCGGCCCATTACTACAGCCCGGAGAAGGCGCAATTCCGCGATTTCAAGCCGTTCTGGGAATTCGTCTCGGGCCCGATCAACGCCGGCACTTTCGGTCCGAACCCGCTCGATGCCACCTTCGGCCCCGAGGTGAAATTCGTGAAGGCGCCGCCGGAAGGCCAGGTCAACCTGCCGCCGACCGCCGGGCTGCAGTTTTTCGGCCACGTGAAGATCGACGGCAAGAGCCAGGCCATGACCGTCACCCTGATGGACATCGCAGGTACCAAGCTGTGGTCGACGGAACTCGCGCCGGAAGCCTGAGCGGACATTGAATTCGATGCATTGAATCGGGCGCATGGCGGTTCCATCATGCCGCCATGCGCACCGATGCCATCGCCTATCGCCTGCGGCGCCGCCTGCGCCCGTCCTTCACCCTCTGGCTGTCGTCGACCCTGTGGCGGCGACGGCTGGTGTTCTGGCTCGGTGCGCTGATCGTCGGCGTGGTCTGCGTGATCTTCGCCTGGGGCGCCGATCTCGCCGTCCATCTGTTCCGCCAGCTTCTGGAACGGGTGCACTGGGCCGGACTTCTGATCACGCCGATCGGATTCGGCTTCTGCCTCTTCATGGTGCAGCGGGTGTTTCCGGGCGGCGAGGGCAGCGGCATTCCCCAGGCGATCGCCGCCCGCGCCCTCGAATCGCCCTTGGCACGGAACCGCCTGCTCTCGCTCCGTATCGCCTTCGGCAAGATCATGCTGACCGTCGTGGCGCTCGGCTGCGGCGCCTCGGTCGGGCGCGAGGGGCCGTCGGTCCAGGTCGGGGCCTCGATCATGCTGGCGTGTAGCCGCTTCGCCGGCCTCGGCCGCATGAAGGGCGTGATCCTGGCCGGCAGTGCTGCGGGTGT
Organism: Zavarzinia sp.; assembly: GCA_041915065.1. GTDB lineage: Bacteria > Pseudomonadota > Alphaproteobacteria > Zavarziniales > Zavarziniaceae > Zavarzinia. The sequence goes on along the minus strand of JAYSCC010000110.1, from coordinate 2,114 downwards.
CGCCGCCGCCTTCAACACGCCGCTTGCCGGCATCATCTTCGCCATCGAGGAAATGTCGAAATCCTTCGAGAAGCGGATCAGCGTGCTGATCATGAGCGCCGTGCTGATCGCGGCCGGCGCCGCCGTGCTGATCCAGGGCACCGGCTCCTACTTCGGCCATACCGATGCCATGCTGGGTCCTGCGCGGGATTGGATCGCAGTGCCTGTGCTGGGTGTCTTGGGTGGTGTGATCGGGGCCGGCTTCGCCCTCGCCATGATCGGCCAGGCCAAGGCGATTCCCCGGGTGCTAAGCGGCCGGATCGGGCGCCACCGGGTACTCTTCGCCGTTGTCTGCGGGCTTGGGGTCGGGTTGCTCGGCTATGTCACGGGCGGTTCCATCCACGGCACCGGCTATGCCGAGGCCCAGGCCGCGCTGCACGGTGAATTGCAGGAACCCTGGCTCTATCTGGTCGCCAAGCTGGCGGCCAATCTCCTGTCACAGGCGGCGGGCATCGCGGGCGGCATCTTCGCGCCCACGCTGGCGGTCGGCGCCGGCCTCGGGGCTGCGGTGGGCGACCTGTTCGGCGGCATGACGCCGGGGGCGGTCGCGGCTCTCGGCATGGTGGCGCTCTTCGCTGGGGTCATGCAGGCGCCCATCACGGGCTTCGTCATCGTCTTCGAGATGACCGACAACCACGCCATGGTGGTGCCGCTGATGGCCGTCTCGGTAATCGCCACCGGCACTTCCCGCCTGCTCTGCCACCATCCGATCTATCACGCCCTGGCCGACCTCTTCCTGGCCAAGTTCCGTCAGGCGGCACACCATCCGGTCAGCCCGCCTTGAAGCTCCGGATCAGGGCCAGCGCTGCGGGCGAGGTCCAGTCCGCCGGGCCGACCAGGGTGCCGCGGATGCGCCCTTCGGCATCGAGCACGAAGGTCGTCGGCAGGCCGCGCACGCCGAGCGGGCTCGCCAGCTTCATGCCGTCGTCCTGATAGGCTTCGAGATTGGCGGCGCCGTTCTTGTCGAGGAACTTCCGCACCACCGAAGGCTCCGCCCGGTCGACCGAGATGGCGACGACATGGATGCCCTCGTCCTTGGTCGCTTCGGCCAGTTTGGCGAGGGAAGGCAGTTCCTCGATGCAGGGGCCGCACCAGGTCGCCCACAGGTTGACGACCAAGACCTTACCCTTCAGGGCTTCCAGTGTGATGTCGGCACCCTGGCCGTCCTTGAAGGCGATCGCTGGCGCTGGCTTCGCCTCCGCGCTCGGGCTAAAGTCGGCGATACCCGCCGGACGCGGGGCCGGTGCGGCGCTCTGCCCGCCCGCCGGCAACAATCCGGCGACCGCCCCGGCGATTCCCGCGAGGGCGACAACGAACACGATGACCGGCGCCAGTTTCATGATTCCATGCTCCCTGTTTGCATGTTCCCTGTCGGTGCCCCAGCCGTGACAACGCTCAAGTAGCTTCGATGCCCAACGACCATAACGACCTGAAATCGACCTCGAACGCGATGTGGGGGGGACGCTTCGAGCGCGGCCCCGCCGAAATCATGGAGAAGATCAACGCCTCCATCGACTTCGACCGCAAGCTCTATGCCCAGGACATCGCCGGGTCAAAGGCCCATGCGGCCATGCTGGTCGCCACCGGCATCCTGACCGCCGCGGACGGCGATGCGATTAGCACCGGCCTCGATGCCGTGAAGGCCGAGATCGAGGAGGGCCGTTTCGCCTTCCGCAAGGACCGGGAAGACATCCACCTCAACATCGAAGCCCGCCTCGCCGAACTGATCGGCCCGGCCGCCGGCCGTCTGCACACCGCGCGTTCCCGGAACGACCAGGTGGCGACCGATTTCCGCCTCTGGGTGCGCGATGCCCTGGACGGGTTGATCGGCCTGACCCGGAGCCTGGTTGCCGCCCTGCTCGACAAGGCCGAAGCCCATGCCGAGGTGGTGATGCCCGGCTTCACCCATCTCCAGGTCGCCCAGCCGATCACTTTCGGCCACCACCTGATGGCCTATGTCGCCATGCTGGAACGCGACCTCGGCCGCCTGTCCGACGCGCGCGCCCGGCTCAACGAATGCCCGCTCGGCGCCGCGGCGCTCGCCGGTACCAGTTTCCCGATCGATCGCTTCGCCA
>JAYSCC010000109.1:0-7954 GCA_041915065.1 Zavarzinia sp. | reverse complement strand
ACCAGTTTCGATAACGCGCTGGACGCCTGGATGCGGGCGCAGTTCGGCATTTCGACCGGGCTCCTGCTCTCGGGCTCACTCGCCGCCATCGTCTTCGCCTATCTGGTGCGCTTCATGGCGGTCGCCTTCAACACGGTCGAATCGGGCCTCGAAAAGGTCACGCCCAGCATGGATGCGGCGGCGCGCAGCCTGGGGCGGAGCCCGCTCGACACGCTGCGCCGGATCCATCTCCCGATGATGCGGGCCAGCCTGACCACGGCGGCCCTGCTGGTCTTCGTCGACGTGATGAAGGAACTGCCGGCGACCTTGATGATGCGGCCGTTCAATTTCGACACGCTGGCGATCAAGGCCCATGAACTGGCGTCGGACGAGCGGCTGGCGGAAGCGGCGCTGCCGTCGCTCGCCATCGTGGCGGTCGGCGTGATACCGGTCATCTTGATGAGCCGGGCGATCGCCGCCTCGCGCCCCGGGGCGCAGGCGGCCGAGACGGGTGACGCCGGCATGGGTGAGGGTTGAGCGGGAAATGGCAGGTCTTGCGTTCGAGTCGGTCACCCATCGGTTCGGTCAGCGTATCGCGGTCGGCGGTCTCGACCTCGCGGTCGAAGCGGGCGAGGTGGTCTGCCTGCTCGGCCCGTCCGGCTGCGGCAAGACGACGACGCTCCGCCTCGCGGCCGGGCTCGAGAAGCTGCAACAGGGCCGCATTCTGATCGGCAACCGGGTGGTGGCCGACGAATCGGGGGCGCTCACGTCGGCCTGATCTTCCAGGACTACGCCCTGTTCCCCCATCTCTCGATCCTCGACAATGTCGCCTTCGGCGTCGACCGGGCCGATGCCAAGGCGGATGCCCAGAAGGCGCTGGCCGCCGTCGGCCTGGGCGACCGGGGCAAGAGCTATCCCCACATGCTCTCCGGCGGGGAGCAGCAGCGCGTGGCGCTCGCCCGGGCGCTCGCCCCCAGGCCCGACGTCATGCTGATGGACGAACCCTTCTCGGGCCTGGACGTCCGCCTGCGCGACCGGGTGCGGGACGAGACCCTGGCCCTGCTGGCCTCGACCGGGGCCGCGGTCCTGCTGGTCACCCATGATCCGGAGGAGGCGATGCGCATGGCCTCGCGAATCGCCCTGATGCGGGCGGGGCGCGTCGTCCAACTCGGCACGCCCGATACGCTCTACAACCGCCCGGCGGATGCCGGTGCCGCCCGATTCTTCGCCGAAGCCAATGGTTTTGCCGGCGTGGTCGGGGCGGACGGCCGGGTTTCGACCCCGCTCGGCCCGGTGCCGGCGCCCGGTCTCGCGCCCGGTGCGCGGGCCGAAGTCCTGGTCCGGCCTCACGCGATCCGTCCGGAAGGCCCGGGGGAGGGGGTGGCGGCACGGGTCCTGCGCGCCCGCCTGCTCGGCGCCGACAGCCTGGTCGAATTCGACCTCGGCGGGGGGGCGGCGCCGGTCGCAGCGCGCATCACGCCCCCACGATTGCCGCCGATTGGCACCGAGATGCGGCTTTTCCTCGACCTCGGGCAATGTTTCGTCTTTCCTGAAGCGACGGTCGGCCCCAAATAAGCAGCTCGACGGGTGGCACACCGCATTTCTGCGCGTTGCCTCCCCTGTGCCCTTGGGGCAATATCCGGCCACGCTGGGCCTGATTTGAAAGAGGAGTATTGGCGATGGGTGCGATGAGCATGTGGCATTGGCTGATCGTCATCGCCCTGGTCGTCTTGTTGTTCGGCGGCCGTGGCAAGATTTCCGAACTGATGGGTGACGTCGCCAAGGGCGTGAAGAGCTTCAAGAAGGGCCTTGCCGACGAGCCGGCCCCCCCGGCCCCGACCGATGTGGCGCGCAGCACCACCACGATCGACGCCAAGGCCGAGCCGGTGAAGAGCCAGGACGCCCAGAAGGTCTGATTTCCAGGGTGCGGGCCGGGGCCTCTGTCCCGGCCTTCCGGTAACTGCTTGCAGGGTGACCCCCTGCCGGAGACAGGCGCATGTTCGATCTCGCATGGTCCGAGATCCTTCTCGTCGGCGTGGTTGCGCTTGTTGTGGTCGGCCCGAAGGACTTGCCCGATCTGCTGCGGACCATTGGCCGCTTCGTGCGCAAGGCGCGCTCGATGGCCTCGAACTTCCAGTCGACCTTCGACCAGATGATGCGCGACGAGGAAATGGCGAAAACCCGCCAGGACCTGGAGCGCGCCGTCACGGCGGAGCCGACCATCGCCAAACCGGAGGCGGAGCCGACCATCGCCAAGCCGGCGGCGGAGCCCCATTTGGCCGACGAGGCCGAGGCGGCGGAGGCCGAGCATCCGGCGGTGCCCGTGCTGGCCGCAGTCGAGAGTTCCGCGGTCACCGAGGCGCCGACGCCCGAGGCGACCAAGACCGAAGCCGGCACGGGAGCCTGACATGGCCGGTCGCAACGAAAAAGACGAAGCCGAGATCGATGCGAGCCGTGCGCCGCTGGTCGATCACCTGATCGAACTCCGCCGCCGCCTGATCTATTGCATCGTGGCCCTGGTGCTCGCCATGGGCGCCTGCTACGCCTTCTCGGAGCAGATCTACGCCTTCCTGACCCATCCGCTCTACCAGGCGATGGGGGCGGATGCCTCGACCCGGCGCATGATCTATACCGACCTGACCGAAGCCTTCTTCACCTATATGAAGTTGTCCTTCTTCGGCGGCGCCTTCATTGCCTTCCCGATCATCGCCTCGCAGATCTATATGTTCGTGGCGCCCGGCCTCTACCGGAACGAGCGGAAGGCTTTCTTGCCCTTTCTGGTGGCGACACCGGTGCTCTTCGTCACCGGGGCGGCGATGCTCTACTACATGATCCTGCCGCTCGCTTGGCACTTCTTCCTGGGTTTCGAGGCGCCGGGGGGCGAGGGGGCCCTGCCGATCCAGCTCGAGCCCAAGGTGAACGAGTATCTGAGCCTGGTGATGACCCTGATCTTCGCCTTCGGCATCAGCTTCCAGATGCCGGTGGTGCTGACCTTGCTCGGCCGGGCCGGCATCATCACGGCGAAGACACTGTCGTCCAAGCGGCGCTATGCGATCGTCGGCATTTTCGCCTTTGCCGCGGTCGTGACCCCGCCCGACATGATCAGTCAGATCAGCCTGGCGATCCCCATGCTCTTCCTCTACGAGGGTTCGGTGATCGCGGTCCGCATGATCGAGCGCAGCCGTGCCCGCGCGGCGGCCGAGGCGGAGGCGGAAGAGGGCGCTTCCTGACGGCTGCGACGCCCAGAGTGCTGGACGGACTCGTGCCCTGTTTCTATAAGGTCAGGGCACGCAGCCGTTCCCGAGCTTGAGTCCCCATGCACGACCTGAAAGTGATCCGCGACGACCCGGCCGCCTTTGATGCGGGCCTCGCCCGGCGCGGTTTTCCGGCCTCGTCCGCCGCCGTTCTCGACCTCGACGCCAAGCGCCGCGCCGGCCAGGGCCGGCTGCAGGAAATGCAGGCGCGCCGGAACGACGCCAGCCGCGAGATCGGCCAGGTCAAGGCCAAGGGCGGCAATGCCGACGCCCTGCTGGCCGAAGTGGCGACCCTGAAGGCCGACATCCAGGCGGCCGAGGAAGCCGACCGCGCCTTTGCCGCCGAAATCGAGGCCCTGGTCTCGGCGATCCCCAACATCCCGGCTCCCGAGGTCCAGGAAGGCGGCGAGGAAGCCAACCGCGAGATCCGCCGCTGGGGCACGCCGCGCCTTGCCGAAGGCGCCCAGCATTTCGAGATCGGCGAGAAGCTCGGTCTGATGGATTTCGAGGCCGCGGCCCGCATTTCCGGTGCCCGTTTCGTCGTCCTCAAGGGCAAGCTGGCGCGGCTCGAGCGGGCGCTCGGCCAGTTCATGCTGGACCTCCATACGACCGAGAACGGCTATACCGAAATCGCCCCGCCGATCCTGGTGCGCGACCAGGCGGTGTTCGGCACCGGGCAGCTGCCCAAATTCGCCGAAGACCTGTTCCGCACCACGAACGGCTTCTGGCTGGTGCCGACGGCCGAAGTGCCGCTGACCAATCTGTTCCGTGAACAGATCCTGGACGAGGCCAAGCTGCCGGCCCGGGTGACCGCGCTCACCCCCTGTTTCCGCTCGGAAGCGGGCTCGGCCGGGCGCGATACCCGCGGCATGATCCGCCAGCACCAGTTCAACAAGGTCGCCGAGCACGAGCGCATGACCAATTGCGCCGAGGAAGTGCTGCGCCGCCTCGATCTGCCCTACCGCGTCATGCAGCTCGCGGCCGGCGACATGGGCTTCAGCGCCGTGAAGACCTACGACCTCGAAGTCTGGCTGCCCGGGCAGAAGACTTTCCGCGAAATCTCCTCCTGCTCCAACTGCGGCGATTTCCAGGCCCGCCGGATGGAGGCGCGCTGCCGTGCCGCCGGGGTCAAGGCGACGCGGCCGGTGCATACGCTGAACGGCTCCGGCCTCGCGGTTGGGCGCACCCTGATCGCGGTCCTGGAGAATTACGTCCAGTCCGATGGTTCGGTGGAGATCCCGGCGGTGCTGCGCCCCTATATGGGCGGTCTCGAAGCGATCACCCTCGATGCCTGAGCCCGCGGATCGGCCGCTTCGCATCCTCGTCTCCAACGACGACGGTATCCATGCCCCGGGCCTCAAGGTCCTGATCGGTATCGCCAAGGCGCTGAGTTCCGACGTCTGGGTGGTGGCGCCGGAGACCGAACAGTCGGGCGCTTCCCATTCGCTCACCCTGACCTCGCCGCTCAGGGTCCGGAAGGTGGCGCCCAAGCGCTTCGCCGTGACCGGCACGCCGACCGACTGCGTGATGATGGCGATCGACCGCCTGGTGAAGGGGCGGAAGCCGGATCTCGTGCTCTCGGGCGTCAACCGGGGTGCCAATATCGGTGAGGACGTGACCTATTCCGGCACGGTCGCCGCGGCCATGGAGGGGACGCTGCTGGGCGTGCCCTCGATCGCCATGAGCCAGGTCATGGGCTTCGACCGCGACAAGCCGGTGCAATGGGATTGCGCCGCGACCCATGGTCCCGCCGTGGTGCGCCGCCTGGTCGAGATCGGCTGGCCGCGCGACGTCCTGGTCAACGTGAATTTCCCGCCTGTTGCGGCGGACCGGGTGACCGGCGTCAAGGTCTGCCACCAGGGCCGGCGCGGCGCCGGCAATCTCGCCGTCGACGAGCGCATGGACGCCCGCGGCAATCCTTATTTCTGGCTCGGCTATCGGCGCAGCCCGGAGCCGCCGGAAGTCGATTCGGATATCGAGGCGGTCTATGGCGGGGCCATCGCGGTTACCGCGCTGCACCTCGACCTCACCCATTACGACACCCAGGCGAGCCTGCGCCAGGCCTTTGCCCGGCCGCTGGCGGGCGCTTGATGCCATGGGCACGGATACCGAGAAGGCGAGCCTGATCCTCAGCCTGCGCCAGCAGGGCATCGTGGATACCAGGGTCCTCGGCGCCATCGAGGCGATCCCGCGCGAGCGTTTCGTGCCCCCGGCCCTGGCCCATAAGGCCTACGAGGATACGGCCCTGCCGATCGCTGGCGGCCAGACCATCTCGCAGCCCTTCATCGTCGCCTATATGACCCAGTCGCTCGACGTCGGGCCGCGCCACCGGGTACTGGAGATCGGTACTGGCTCCGGCTATCAGGCCGCCGTGCTGGCCAAGTTGTGCCGCCGTGTCTATACGGTCGAGCGCCGCCGCAGCCTGCTCCGCCATGCGGAGAAGCTGTTGAACGATCTCCATATCCACAATGTCGTCACCCGTCTCGGCGATGGCGGCAAGGGCTGGCCTGAACAGGCGCCTTTCGAGCGGATCATGGTGACGGCCGCGGCCCCCGCCGTGCCCCAGGCCCTGGTCGACCAGATGGCGGACGGCGGCGTCATGGTGCTGCCGGTCGGACCGGTGCACGGCGCCCAGGAGATCTGGCGGGTGCGACGGCAAGGGGCGGAAGCCCTCTACGAGAAGCTGATGCCGGTGCGCTTCGTGCCCCTGGTCGAAGGCATCCTGCGCGACGATTGACGGCGCAGCCCGCTAAATCGAGACTGCGGCCATGGCTAGAGTGTCTCACACCGCACTGATTCGGACGCTGCTCGCCCTGGCGGCGCTGGCGCCGCTGGTTTCGGCCTGCGGCGGGCGCGAGGATCTGGCGCCGGTCGAATATGTCGGCGGTACCTCGGGCGGTGGCTCCAGCAGCCATGTCTCCAGCGGTGGCGGCGAGATGCCGGCGGTCGAGGCGGCCCCCCTGGCCCCGGTCGAACACGGCGGCATCACGGCCCGCCCGCTCGATGCCCCGGCCGCGGGGGCATCCACCACCGGGACACCCACTGTCATTACCCCGGCGGCCGTCCCGGCCACTGGGGGCGGTGAGACCACGGGGCAGCCGGGCGAGGCGATCTCCGATACTTCGCGCAGCACCGGCGTCTCGGGGCGCACGCATACGGTGGCGCCGGGCGACACGGTCTATAACATCTCCAAGCGCTATGGCGTCGACCAGGCCAGCCTGATGGCGGCCAACGGCATCGCGCCGCCCTATACGATCAAGCTCGGCCAAGTGCTGCGCATTCCGGGTCCGGTCGACGGCGGTGCCGCGCCCGCGGCCCCGGCCGAGCTGGCACCCGCGGCCCAGACCCCGGCGCCCGCCGCCGAACCCGCGCCTGCCGCAGTGCCGGCCACGCCCGAGATCATCGAGCCCGATCCCGACAGCCTGCCGCCGCCGCGGACCTCCGGCGAGGCCATACCGGTCCCCATGCCCGCGCGGAAGCCCGTTCCCGCTACTGCCACGGCGGCGGCCCCGGCTGTGGCAGCGCCAGCCGCGACGGCGGCCGCGGCCGAGACGCCGGCGCGGCCGGCTTCGACCGGCGGCTCTGCCCGCTTCGGCTGGCCGGTCGCGGGCGACGTCATTTCTGGCTTTGGACCGAAGGACGGCGGCCAGCACAACGACGGCATCAATATCCAGGCCGCCCAGGGCACCACCGTGCGGGCCGCAGGCGACGGCGTGGTGGCCTATGCCGGCAACGAAATTCGCGGCTTCGGCAACCTCGTGCTGATCCGCCACGCCGACAATTGGATGACCGCTTACGCTCACAACGACGTCATGCTGGTCAAACAGGGCGACAAGGTGAAGCGCGGCCAGCCCATCGCACGGGTCGGCCATACCGGCAATGTGACCGTGCCCCAGCTTCACTTCGAAGTGCGCAAGGGCGGCACCCCGGTCGATCCCGCCAAATATCTGGACGGCGGCGCCGGCTGAGTCCGGACGCGGTTCGTCGCTTCCGGCCGTGCCGGTGAAATCCTGATTGGCAGAATAATTCCAATGTGCGTCAGCAACTGGCCGCGCATTTCCCTAATCTGGGATTGGCGCCGCCTTCATCGCCGATAGTCCAATGGCAATATGAACCCGACGCCCCATCCTTTGTTCTGTACCAGGCGATCGCAATACTGAACGATCAGTAAGTGAGACGCCCCGCAGGTTACCTGCGCGACTATTAGAATTGGAGGGCGTATGGGACACTCTTTGTTGTATTGGATCCCGATCCCGGCAAAGAAGGCCGAAGGCGATTCATTTGATGAACTCGAGCCGATTATCGACGTGATCCTGGATCGTTTCGGCGCCGTGACCGTCGTCGCGCTCGACTTCGGCATGGATCAAGCGGCGTCGGCCGGGCCGCGCGACGGTGGTTACGAAGGGCTGCGCAAGTTTTTGATGCGCGCCGATGCTGTCGGACGGTTGCGCAGCGGCACGCTGGCGGCACTCGTGATCGGGCCCGGCGCCGACGGGGTGCGATCCAGTGCCGAAGCGGTGTGGCGATCCGGCGACGCGTCGTCGCGGCAACCGCAGATTTCGATCGGCATCGCCCAGTACGAGTATGGCGACACGATCGAAATACTGACGCGCCGGGCGGAGAGGGCCATGCATTACGGCCGTCGGCGCGGTGCCGACAAGGCGGTCGAAATGAGCCGATCGGGCCATATGCTGGTCAGCGATTTCCACCGTCGCGAGGCC
>JAYSCC010000108.1:0-7955 GCA_041915065.1 Zavarzinia sp. | reverse complement strand
TGGGGGCCGCGCTGATCTATGCGCTCAGCAACCGGCAAGGCACGGATGCTCCGGCCGAGCTCTTCAGCACGGACGTGCGCACTACCGCCGACGGCCTCGCGGCCCTGCCGCGCGACTATGGTGCAGTACCCCAGCTGGGGCCGCCGCTGCCAGGGGACTTCGGCAGGGCCGTGCTCGGGCAGCAGGGAGGGCCGGATCTCCCGCCGGCCGTCGATCCCGGTGAGCAGCAGCGCCGGCAGGATGCCGCCGCGGCCGATGCCAGCAAGCTCTTCGTCGGTACGACCGTGCGGCCATCGCCGCCACCGACCGCATCCAGTCCAGCACCAGGGACACCGGCAACGGCCGCCAGTCGTGACGTCACGACGGATCGGCACCAGGCCTTCCTCGATGCGCCCGTTGATCGCCGAACCACCGCGCCCGACAGGATATCGCCGCCCGCCTCCAGCGCAGTCCTTCAGGCAGGCAGTATCATCGCCGCGGCACTGCTGACCGGCATCCGCTCCGACCTGCCCGGGCACGTCACGGCCCAGGTGACCGAGAACGTCTATGACAGCCCGACCGGCCACCACCTGCTGATCCCCCAGGGTTCTCGCCTGCTCGGCCAGTACCAGGGCGGGGCCGATGCCGGTCAGCGCCGGGTACTGCTGGTCTGGACCCGGCTGATCCGGCCCGACGGCTCATCGATCGTGCTCGAGCGCCTGCCCGGCGCCGACGCCATCGGTTACGCCGGGCTGGAGGACAGCGTCGACGATCACTGGGAGAAGGTGGCCAAGGCCGCCGCTCTCTCGACGCTGCTCTCGATCGGTTCGGAATTGGCCTCGGACAGCAGCGACGCCCTGCTCTCCGCCCTGCGGAACGGCGCCCAGGACACGGCCAATGATGCCGGGCAACGGATCGTCAGCCGCGAGCTCTCGGTGCCGCCCACCGTGACCATCCGGCCCGGTTTCCCGGTCCGGGTCGTCGTCACCCGCGACCTCGTCATCACCCCCTATGGAGAGACCCCATGACCAAGCTCAAGCTCGGCCCGATCGAGGACGACAAGCCCGTCAAGGTGACGGTGGAACTGCCGGCATCGCTTCACCGCGATCTCGTCGCCTATGCCGAAGTGCTCGGCCGCCAGACCGGGCAACCCGTCAGCGATCCGCTCAGGCTGATCGTCCCCATGCTACAGCGGTTTATTGCGACAGACAGGGGGTTTTCCAAAATACGGAACCCACAATCCCACTTCGATCGCCGAGCGCATCAGCGCATGGTTTCAGAAGAATAGGACCGTCTTCGCCCCAGCAGCGCCGCGATCAGTCGCCGTGCGAGGGGATTGTCGTTGCGATCAGACCAGACCATGGAGAACGCCAGACTGTCGGCCTGAAGGTACCGGCTCACCACTCCCGCCGGCAGCACGCGGATAAGGCCTTCGGTGGTAACGACCAAGCCCTGCCCAAGGGCCACGGCCTGGAGGAGGTTCTCGCGCTGAAGCGAGCAATATTCGATGGAGGGCCCGACGTCGCCATGAACCAGGCGGGCAATGATGTGCTGATCGAGCGAGGATCTCGCCGGCCGGTCGCTGAAGATGCAACGTTCGCCGGCAAGGTCGGAGGGATGGATATCCACCTTGGTCGAAAGCCTGTGCTCTTTGGGCAGTATCACCAGTAGCCGCTCCCGCCACAAAGGCTGCAAGCGGAAACCCGATGGGCATTGATCTCCGGAGACAAAAGCGAGATCGATGTCGTGACAACGAAGGGCCGTCAGAATCTCTCGCGCAACAGCCTCGACGAGCAGGATGCGGCCATCCAGCGCAACGCCCTGCCAACTGGCCTTGATCAGGGAGGTCCAGATATCCCCTGGGGCGAACGTAAGCCCGATCCTCACCTCGCCGGTTTCGGCGCGGCCGCACGTACCAGCCTCCCGCACGGCATCGTCGAGTTGCCCGAGGGTGCGCCTCACCTCGCCGAGGAACCGCCTTCCGGCCACCGTCGGCCGCAACCCGCCGGCGGAACGAATGAAGAGAGAAACGCCGAGCCGATCCTCCATGTCCCGGACCCGCCGGCTGATGGCCGAGGGTCTGACGGAGAGGGCGAAAGCGGCCTGTCTGAAACTGCCGTGCTCGTCGGCCGCGAGGAGGTAATGGATGTGCCGGAACGCGTCATATCTCATCCCCTCCGACATTGTGCAATCCTCCTTGGCCGGCCAGCCGAAACAGCTTCAGACTAGGACCGGATCGAGAGCATTGCAGAATGCATTCGGCAAAATACCGGCAAGCGTCATTCGGGCGCCTTCCTGTATTCAGCCATCATGGAGGCGGCGAGTGCCCGCATCACCAGGTCGGGCAGGTCCCGTAACTGTGCGGCAAAGAGAGCATCGAGAGCATCACGCGCTTTCGGTGCATTTCCCTTTCTGAGCCCCGAAACGATGGCTCTCAATGCGACCACCGCCGGATCGCCGCCGGATCCCGTGTTGATCCGGTAGAGCCGCAGATAATGCGTCCTGTCGCACAGATTGCGGACCGTCTCTACCAAGACGCTGTTGCCTGAACATCCGGCAATTCGGACATAAAGGTCTTCGATCGCCTTGGTAATCGGCCCCGTGCCATGGCCGAAGTCCGCCCGCTCGATCGACACCCCCTCTTCGAGGCCCGGCAAGTCGGCGGGCCGGTCGAGACTGTGATGCAGCAGGACATGCAGAAATTCGTAGAGTTCCTGCATGTCCTTCAGCCTCAACTGCCTGGCGAAGAAGCCGCGAAAGGGGACGACCTCGACCAGTCGCTCTGCATGCAGGCGCATGAGGGCTTCACGCACCGGCGTGTTGCTGACCCTCAACTCATCCGACAGCGTGACGACGTGAAGATGCTGGCCGGGCGTGAAATCGAAATCGACCGCCCGCCGCTTCAGGACCTCATAGACGAACTGCCGTCTGTCCCCGTCGCCGGCCATGCGGCGGCTGCCTACAAGATCGTCAGATTGCGCTGATAGGGCGTCAGATAGTCGAAGCCGCTCTCGGTCACGACGATGGAGTCGCCTACTCTCCCGCCGAACCGGCCGGGCACCGTAATGCCGCCGTCGACGGCGAAGGTCATCCCGGCTTGGAGCGGTCGCGTTTCTCCCTTCTTCAGTTCGGGCGCCTCCAGAAACGACATGCCGATGGAGCGGCCTGTTCGGTAACCGGCACCAAACCCGGCTGCGCTGTAGATGGCCTCGGCTGCGGCATTGACCGCCTCGCAGGTAATCCCGGGTCGGATCGACGCGAGCGCGGCCTGTTGGGCTGCCACCGCCGTCTCCTGGATGCGGGCCTGCTCCTCGCTCACGCTACCGACGAAGAACTCCCGGTCGAAACCGAGCTTGTAGTTCCGGAAACTCGCCATACCACAGAAGCAGAGATAGACCGGATCGCCCTTCTTCAAGCGCCGGACGCCGGCACGACGGTGCACCATACAGGTATCGCGCCCCGACTGCAGAACCTGCAGGCCGTGGATGAGGGGGGATGTAAAACGATCGTCCGGGTCGGAGAGGAAAGACGCCGCCTTGTGAGACCCGGCGGTCATGGCGGCGAGCGTCACCTCATATTCGGGGACGCCGGCAGCGATCGTATCCTGCGCCGCGGCCATCATGGCGACCGCGACCTGCCCGGCCTGCCGCATGATCGCGATCTCGTCGGCATCCTTGATCATTCTGATTTCGGCGATCAAGGGGCCGAGATCCGTGCATTCGCGTCCGCCGAGGATGCCATTCAACGCTTGCCCGACCCGTGCCGGGATGGAGTGCTGCTCGATGCCGACGCGGGCGGGGCCCTGCCGGTGAAGCGCCTCCATCAACGGGGCGCGCCACTCCGCGCCGCCGTCCGTCCAGGGCCGGATATCGCCGACCCATGTCATCCGCCCGCACATCTCGGATTCCATCAAGGGCGTGATCAGCGCCGGCGGCGAGAGGAGATCCAGGATCAGCAGCGTCGGCCGGCCGAACTCGATACCGAGATAGTTCCAGTAGCCGGCGAAATAGGCGACCGCGTCGGGATCGGTGATCACGGCGGTCCGGATCTCCGCCGCCTCCATCGCACGCAAGAGTTTCTGCGACCTGGCTTCATGAATGCTTGTCATTGTTCCAACCTGTATGCAGCATGGTGCGATCGACGATAGGGGCGGAATCAATACCCCGTCAATATGCGCGAATTGCGGATTTTCACCCAGGCCGAGCGCCACAACATGTATGCAGGTTGAACCATGGAAGTATACCAGCCCCGGACAATCATCAGCGACAGAGGCCGCCACCATCGAGCCAAGCTCGGCTTCGTGCTGCTGGCGATGGAACAGACCATCGAGGACGACATGTTCCGCCTCGCCCCGCCGGGCGTCGGCGTTCATTTCTCCCGCGCACCCATGGCCAACAGGGTCAGCGTCGAGACGCTGGCGAACATGACTCACGGGATCGGCGATGCCGCAGCCCTCCTCTTGCCGGACGGCGAGCTCGACGTCGCGTGCTATGCCTGTACCTCGGGCAGCGTCGTAATCGGCGAGGACCGGGTTTTCGCCGAACTCCGGCGCGGCCGGCCAGCGGCGAAGCCGACCTCGCTGATCACTGCGGTGATGCGGGCCCTGCGCAGCCTTAAGGCCACGCGGATCGTCGTCGCCACCCCCTATCTCGACGAGGTCAATGCGATCGAGCGGGACTATATGGCCAGCCGCGGCTTCGAGGTGCTGGCCATCGAAGGGCTGGGAATCGCCGATGATGCCGACATGGTCCGCGTGACGCCGGCATCCATCGCCGCCTTCGCCGAAAGCCTCGACCGGCCCGACGCCGAGGCGATCTTCATCAGTTGCGGCGCGCTGCGCTCGATCGAGATCATCGATATGCTAGAGGAGCGGACCGGCAAGCCCGTCATCACCTCCAATCAGGCGATGATGTGGGATTGCCTGCGGCTCGCCGGCGTGAATGATCGGCAAAACGGATACGGTCGACTCTTTCGGGACTGCTAGAGACGCAATGCAGCAGGACAACGCCAACGAAGCCCGCTTGGCCGCACCGCGCGGCCAGGCGCCGGACATCTACAGGGCGATCCGGGAACGCATCTGCTTGCTGCGCTATCCGCCGGGCACTGTCCTCGCGGAGACCGAACTCGCCCGCGAGTTCGAAGTGAGCCGGACACCCATCCGCCAGGCCCTGCAACGGCTTGAATACGAAGGCCTGACAGAGATCAGGAACGGCGTCGGCACCCTGGTCACCGGCCTCGACCCGACCGACTTCGAGGACATCTACAGTTTCCGGCTCCGCCTCAGCGAGATGGTCGGGGATTTCGGTACCACCGCCGAAATCCCCGCCTCTCTCGCCGCCGTCAAAGCCCTGCTGCCCCGCGCCCGCAAGCTCAAGGCATCGAAGGACCTCGAGGCCTTCTGGCGCGTCAATCATGAACTCCATCATGCCGTCAATCGGCTGATCGCCAACGGCGCCCTGCGCGAGACTCACGACCGTTACTACTTCCTGGCCTCGCGGGCCTGGTACAGCGCCATCGACCGGATCTTTCCGGCGCAAGTCGCCGATCTCGTCGAAGAACTCGAAGAAACCCGTCAGGCCCTCGATATCGGCGATCTCAGAGCCGTCGGCTACATCCAGCGCAACCACATCGCCTTCGGCCTCAGGCGGGTCGCGGCGGTTCAGTCGTAGCGCGCCCTGCAGGTGATGGTCAGGGCCGGGCCGAGACGACGGTCTTCCGACTCCCGGATGATGACACCGCCCTCTTCGATCACGGCGTCACCATAGGCATCACCCGTGTCGTCCAGCAGCACGACCTTCAGCGGCAGCGCGGGATCGTGCCGCGTCAATTCCGCGATCAGGTCTGCGACGGTCATCACCCCGGACATTCCGAACTCCCGACGGCACCCGTACATACTATAGTTGATAAACTCATTGTATGTGAAACGCCACCCTTGCGCGTATGGACATGCGCAAGCTCGTCGGCAGAAATTTCGCCCGATTTCGCGAGCAGCTGGGCCTCACGCAGGAACAGGTGGCGGAGCGCTCGGGCTTCAGCCAGCAGTATATCAGCGGGCTCGAAAACGGCAGGCGCAATCCGACCATCGTTTCGCTCTACGAACTCGCGCTCGCGCTCGGTGTAACCCAGGTCGACCTGGTTTCACCCTCGCCGGAAACAGCCCCGAAACGCCGCCGTCGTGGGCCGTCGCCGAAGAAGAAGTGACCGCGACCGTAGCGTCCGCACGATACACACTATAGTTGATAAACCCGGAATGTGTATTCGACGAGCGTGGCGCGCATGGACATGCGCAGGCTCGTCGGCAGTAATTTCGCCCGCATCAGGCGGGAAAAGGGCCTGACCCAGGAAGAGGTCGCCGAGCGCTCGGGCTTCAGCCAGCAGTATATCAGCAGCCTCGAGAACGGCCGCCGCAATCCGACGGTGATCACGCTCTATGAGCTGGCCCAGGCCCTCGGCATCGGCCCCCTCGACCTGCTGGCGCCCGAAGAGCGCGCCGGAAAACCAACACGCCGAAAGCGCGGATGACCGCCAGCCGATCCGTTATTGCGGATCGTCCTCCGGCCACGATCTATAGTCATAGATCGTTGACGGGATCTGGGGTCGGGAATATATCAATCGTAATCGTCTGCCTCGGTTGATATAGAAAAACAGATCGAATGTATGCGCTGGAAGAGATCACCACAGCCTTGAAGGCGGCCCGCGAGCGGCGCGGCCTGAGCCAGCGCGCGCTAGGCGCTCGGAGCGGTGTGCCGCAGAGTCATATTTCGAAGATCGAGAGCGGCGGCACCGACATCCGCCTGTCCAGCCTCGTCGCCCTCGCCCGCGCCCTGGACCTCGAAGTCCTGCTCGTGCCGAGAGGCCGGATGCCGGCGGTCGAAGGTGTGCTGCGCACCGGCGAGCATCCGGACGGAGCGGAAGCGGTGAGGCCGGCCTACAGTCTGGACGAGGATGATGCCTGACGTCGCGGTCCTCGACCTGCTTCTGCACGGGCGGACCATCGGCAGCCTGACCCGGGTCCAAGGCGACCGAACGTTGTTTTCCTTCAGTCAGGACTATGTGGACGACCCGAACCGCCCGACCCTGAGCCTGTCGTTCAAGGACAGGTTCGGCGGGCTGATCACCGACTTCCGCCCGACCCAGACCGCCCTTCCCCCTTTTTTCTCCAACCTGCTGCCGGAAGGACCCATGCGGGACTATCTGGCGCGCCGCGCCGGGGTCAATCCGAGGCGCGAATTCTTTCTGCTCTGGATGCTCGGTCACGACTTACCCGGTGCGCTGGCCGTGCGGCCGGCTGCCGGCGAGCCCTGGCCGCCCGGCCTCGACGAGGAAGGCGGCGCAACGAGGGAAGAGTTCCGCCGGAACGCCCTTCGCTTCTCCCTCGCCGGGGTGCAGTTGAAATTCTCGGCGGTTCGGAACGACGGCAGGAACGGCGGGCTGACCATCCCTGCCCAGGGCGTCGGCGGCGCCTGGATCGTGAAACTTCCCTCGACCCGCTTCGCCGGTGTGCCCGAGAACGAATATGCCATGATGACCCTGGCCGCCCGCCTCGGCATCGATGTTCCCGAGGTCCAGCTCGTCGATCCCGCGAGCATCGAGGGCCTGCCGGCTGACATCGGCGCCCTGAAGGGCCAGGCGCTGGCAGTCAGGCGTTTCGACCGAAGCCCGGACGGCCCCATCCACATCGAGGATTTCGCCCAGGTCTTCGGCGTCCGCCCCGAGGACAAATACGAAAAGGCCAGCTACCGGGCGATTGCCTCCGTCCTCGGCATCGAGAGCGATGAAGCGGATATTGCGGAATTCATCCGCCGCCTGGTCTTCAACACATTGATCGGCAATGCCGACATGCATTTGAAAAACTGGTCGCTCCACTATCCCGATCGCCGGCACCCGCGCCTCGCCCCGGCCTATGACCTGCTTTCCACCATCGTCTACCTGCCCGACGACAAGGCCGCGCTCAAATACGCCCGGACGCGGCGGAT
>JAYSCC010000107.1:3151-7963 GCA_041915065.1 Zavarzinia sp. | reverse complement strand
CGAGCCGCCGCCCGGCCTGGCGCAGCGCCGCCCCAAGCCGGGTGGAGAGCCCGGGGGCGAGGCCGGCCAAGCGCGCCTCGGCCGGGGCATCGAAGTCCTCGTCGAAATCCTTGACCGGCATCAGGCGGACATCCTCCCGCCCCGCCGAGGCGAAGCCTTCGATCGCTAGCCGGTCGCCCAGCCCGTCGATCGCCGCGGCCAGCACCGAGGCAGCCTCGATCTCGCGGTCGATGATGCGAAGCCCGTCGCTGCCGCCGGCCGGGTCCGACGTGCTCTGCGAGGCATCGACCAGCAGCAGGGTCGCCATGTCGCGCGACTGGCGCGAGACGCGCTGGAACACGCGCTCGTCCGGCATCCGGCCAGAGCGGCGCTCGATCGCCCCGGCGATGGCGGCATCGATGTCGAGCTGGTCGCCCTCGGCCTGGCGTTTCAGGCGCTTGGGCAGGCCCAGGCGGGCACCGCGGATCAGTGCCTGCACGCGGGCCGCCGCGCGTTCCTTCTCGAGCGGCCGGGGCCTGCCGGGATGGACACGGCAGGATTTCACCGTCACCCAATCCTGCCGGGCCTTGGAAAGGGCATAGTCCCATTCGGGCAGGCGGCCGATCACCACCGTCTCGTCCCCGGCGGCGACCGAACGGGCGCGGCCGGCCGGTTTCTCGCCCGGGGCCTGGTCCTCGCGCCGCTTGCCGTCGTCTGTCTCCTGCTCGGTCCGGCGCATGGCTTCGACCGCGACGTCGATCTCGCTCGCCTCGGCGTCGGGCGGCTGTTCGCTGGTCCACAGGCCGGCGTGATCGTCGCGGTAACAGGGCTCGACGACATAGCTCTTGGCGTTGAAGGACAATCGCATCTGGCCGAGGTCGTTGCCCAGCAGATTGCCGATCTCGCGCGCCATCGCCGCATCGTCGATACGCGGCAGGCGCTCGGCGAAGAGGGCGCGGGCCTTGGCGATCCAGGGTTCGCCGTCCTCATAGGCGGGATCGAAGAGGGCGCGGCTCATGCGCCGCATCAAGTCGGGCACGGTGCGGGCGGTATCCGGCGTCACGTCGTGGAACGGCGCCCACAGCCGGCGCAGCCCCGGAAAGCGGCGCATCGCCAGGAGTTCCACCCGGGCATCCTCGACCAGCGAGGTGAGCGCCACCTGCACGGGCTTCAAGCGCTTGGGATCGAAACGCCCGCCACCGAAGGCGCGGTGCGCGGCGGCGTGGGCGAGTGCGGCCGCCGCGATCTCGCCCTGCGCCCCGGCCGGGCGGCCGGCGAAGGCTTCGGGCAGCACCAGGATCGGCAGGGCGAGGCTGGGGCGCTGCGCCTTGGGCGCGAAACGCACATTCCATTCCTGGCCCCACAGGCTCTCCGCGAAACCGAGCGCCGCCGGCACCGCGCGGCGAAGCGCGCCCGACAGGCCCTGGTCGGCCAACCGCGCCTTGGCCAGCGGATCCTCCAGCCGGACATAGGCGAGAAGGCGCGCCCGGTCCTTGCCATAGGCGCGGAGCCCGGCGGCCATGAATTCGCCGTAACCGCCGGCGCCCGTGGCGGCCAGGACGCGGGGCAGCACGGCCGCCGCCGCCTCGGCCGCGGCCGGCTGGCGGCCGGCGAAATCGATCAGCGCCGCGAAGGCGGGGGCGAGTTCGGTATCGCGCGGCAGGGCCTCACCCTGTTCGATCAGCACGCGCGCCGGCCCTGCCCCGGCTTCGCGGCAAAGGGCGGCCGCCGCAGCCCCCAGGCGGGCGGCAAAGCCGGCGTCGCCGAGCCGCGTGGTGGCGAGATAGAAGGCGACATGGCAGGCTGCTCCGGCATTCACCCGCATCAGGGCGAGAGCCGACTCCGCCCAGGCGTCGGCCGCTTCCGGCCGACTGCTCAGATGGGCGTCGGCCTCGGCGAAGGCCGGGGCCAGGCGTTCCCGCGCCGAGACCAGCCGGCGCAGCTCGTCGATCGCGGCCATGGCGTCAGGCGATGCAGGCGTCGATGGCGCGGGTCAGGGCCTGGCGCATGTCGCGGTCGTCGGTCACCGGCACCACCAGGGCGAGTTGGCAGGCCTCGCGCAGTGGAATGCCGCGGGCGACCAGGCGGCCGGCCTGGATCAGCATGCGGGTCGAGGCGCCCTCGTCCAGCCCGTGACCGCGGAGGTTGCGCGAGCGCTGGCCGATCTCGGTGATCACGCGGGCGGTCTCGGGCTCGAGGCCGGATTCATGGGCGACGATCTCGGCCTCGATCGCGGGCGCCGGGTAGTCGAAATCGAGGGCGACGAAGCGCTGCTTGGTCGATTCCTTCAAGTCCTTCACGGCGCTCTGATAGCCCGGGTTGTAGGAGACCACGAGGTGGAAATCGGGATGCGCCTTGACGATCTCGTTCCGCTTCTCGAGCGGCAGGATGCGGCGGTCGTCGGTCAGGGGATGGATCACAACGGTGGTGTCCTGGCGCGCCTCCACGACTTCGTCGAGATAGAGGATGGCACCGTAT
The DNA here is from genome assembly GCA_041915065.1 of Zavarzinia sp. Lineage (GTDB taxonomy): Bacteria > Pseudomonadota > Alphaproteobacteria > Zavarziniales > Zavarziniaceae > Zavarzinia. The sequence continues at coordinate 5,506 of JAYSCC010000107.1, read as the reverse complement.
CGCACCGCCAGGGTGAGCGGCCCGTCCTGCCAGACCGTGCCGGTCTCGTCGAGCAAGTAGCGGCCCACGAGGTCCGCCGCCGTCATATCTTCATGGCAGGCGACGGTGATCAGGGGCGTTCCCAGGACATGGGCCATATGCTCGATGAAGCGGGTCTTGCCGCAGCCGGTCGGACCTTTCAGCATCATCGGAATGCGCTCGGCATGAGCGGCGCGGAAGACGTCGACCTCGTTGCCGGCCGGCCGGTAATAGGGGCATTCCGCAACCATATAGCGGGCGAGCGGGTGGGAACCTGTCATCGACGAACTCCGTGGCACGCAGGCAGTGTCGCCGGACAATAAAAAAGGCCCACGACCCCTGCCCGAACGGTTTCGGGTGGGGTCCTGGGCCTGCATTGCCGGGAGCCGGGCGCTGCCTCGAGCCCGGCCTGAACAGACTATCGCAGCCAGCGGCGCCGACGGCAAGCCCGTTGACGCGCCCGCGGTGCCGGCGAGACCTCCGGGATCACCCCGCGGACCGAGGAGGCCTACCGCAGGCTCCGCCGGAAGCGGGCGAGAGCGAAGGCGAAGAGCCCCGAGCCGATGGCGGCGAGCGACAGGAACTGCGGCCAGACCACGGAGAAGCCCGCCCCCCGGAACAGAATCGCCTGGGCGAGCTGGACGAAATGGGTGTTGGGCGCCGCCAACATCACGGTCTGCACGAATTCCGGCATACTCTCCCGGGGCGTGACGCCACCGGAGAGGATCTGCAACGGCAGCAGCACGAGCATCAGCAGCAGGGCGAACTGCGGCATGGAACCGGCGACGGTGGCGAGCACGATGCCGAGCGCCGTGGTGGCGAAGAGATGCAGTACCGTGCCGGCCAGGAACAGGCCGACCGACCCCTGCACGGGTACCTGCAGGAGAGCCTGCACCACGACGACGATCGACAGGGCGGAGGCGGCGAGCACGACGAGACCCATCGACCAGACCTTGGCGGTCATGATCTCGAAGGGCGTGATGGGCATGACCAGCAGATGCTCGACCGTGCCGTGCTCGCGCTCACGGATCAGGGCGGTGCCGGTCAGCACGATCGCCAGCATGGTGATATTATCGATGATCTCGACGATGGCACCGAACCAGGACTGGTTCAGCCCGGGATTGAAGCGCGCGCGGAGCGCCAAGTCGACCGCGGGCACCTCGCTGCTGCGATAGCGCTCGACGAATTCCGAGACTTCGCTCGACAGAATGCTCTGGATATAGCCGTTGCCGGTGAAGGCTTGGCTCATGCGCGTCGCATCGACGTTGAGCTGGATGGTCGGGCTGTGACCAGCCAGTACATCGCGCTGGAAATCCGGGGGAATGTCGATCGCGAATGTATCGAGCCCCGCATCCATGCGGCTGTCCATCTCGTGCTGGTCGATCAGCGCGGGCGGGGTGAAATAGGGTGGATAGAAGGCGCCGACGATGCGCATCGAAAGCGGCGAGCGGTCTTCGTCCACAATGGCGATGGGCGCCCGGCTCAAGGTCTCCGGCATGGCAGTCGCCGCCGTATAGACCGCGAAGGTGAAGGCGTAGAGCACGAGCACCAGCATCATGCGGTCGCGCCACAGGCCGCGCAGTTCCTTGACTCCGAGGTGGAGGATGGTGAGCCCACGCATGGTCAGGCCGCCTGCTTCCGCAAGGCGGCGGTGCAGAGGCCGACCAGGACCGGCGCGATCACCACAAGTGGCAGCAACGCACCCCAGAGTTCGCCGAAATCGAGCGCCTTCGAGAAGGTCCCGCGCGAGATCATGATGAAATAGGTGGTCGGGTAGAGGCGGCCGATCACGGCCCCCGCTCCCTCCAACGACGAGATCGGGTTGATCAGGCCGGAGAATTGCACCGCCGGCAGCAGGGTGAGCACGGCGGTCCCGAAGACGGCGGCGACCTGGCTCTTCATGAAGGTCGAGATGAGCAGGCCGAGGCCGGTCGCCGAGACGACATAGAGGAAGGCGCCGAGCCCGAAGGCCAGGAAGCTGCCGGTGAAAGGCACGCCGAACACGGTGACCGCCAGCACGGTGAGCAGCAGCCAGTTCAGCATCGCCAGCAGGACATAGGGAATCTGCTTGCCGAGCAGGAATTCCAACCGTGTCGTCGGCGTCACGTAGAAATTGACGATGGAACCGAGCTCCTTCTCGCGCACCACGGAAAGCGCCGTCAACATGGCCGGGATCATCATGAGCAGGATCGGGATCACCGCCGGCACCATGGCGACCAGGCTCTCGACGTTCGGGTTGTAGCGGTAGCGGGTCTCGACGCTGAAGAGCCCCGTCGCTGCGGCGTCGCCATAGACCAGCCGCGCCTTCTGCAACAGCCATTGGCTGTGCATGCCCTG
>JAYSCC010000107.1:0-3141 GCA_041915065.1 Zavarzinia sp. | reverse complement strand
ATAGCCCCGGACCGTCTCTGCTCGGCTGGGCATCGCGCCATCGAACCAGATGCCCAGGGTGACCTGCCGCCCATGGGCGACATCGCGGGCGAAACCGGAGGGGATCTCGATCGCCAGGCTCAATTCGCCGGACGCCATGCGGGCATCCATCTCCTTGTGGTTGGCGATCGGGGCGTGTTCGACGAAATAGCGAGAGCCTGCGATCTCCTGGATGTAATCGCCGCTCAGGGTCGTCTGGTCGAGGTCGAGCACCGCGAAGGGCAGCTTCTCGACGTCCATCGAGATGCCGTAGCCCATGATGAACATCAAGATGACGCTGCCGAGCAGTGCCAGCGTCGCCCGGATCGGATCGCGCTGCAATTCGAGCGACTCGCGCCGGGCGAAACTGAACAGCCGGCGCAGGGAGAGTGCTCGATGCCCGCCGGTGGACGGCGAAAGGGGAGCCGGTGCCGGCGGGGGGTCCGGCACCGGCGGGGCTGCCGCCGTCACGGCGGGGGCCTGGGGGGCGGCCTCCGTCGCGGCTTCCTCGAGATAGGCGATAAAGGCCTCCTCGAGGCTGGCAGCCCGTCTGGACCTGGTGATCGCGGCCGGCGTGTCGCTGACCAGCACCTTGCCGGCATGCATCAGCGAGATGCGGTCGCAGCGCTCCGCCTCGTTCATGAAATGGGTCGAGACGAAGATGGTGACGCGGTCCTGGCGCGAGAGGGCGATCAGAATGCGCCACAATTGGTCACGGGCGATCGGATCGACGCCGGAGGTCGGCTCGTCGAGGATCAGCATTTCGGGCGCATGGATCATGGCGACCGCGAGGGACAGGCGCTGGCGGATGCCCAGCGGCAATTCCTCGGGTAGCATGTCCATCACCGCCGCCAGCTCGAAGCGTTCGGCCATTTCGACGACCCGCGCCGGGATCCGTTCCTCGGGCAGGGCGAACAGGCGGGCGTGCAGCACCAGGTTCTGCCGCACGGTCAATTCGCCGTAGAGCGAGAAGGCCTGCGACATGTAGCCGACCCGGCGCCGGGTCAGCAGATCGCGGGGATCGACGGCATGGCCGAACAGCCGGGCCTCGCCCTCGCTCGCTTCGAGGAGGCCGGTCAACATCTTCATGGTGGTGGTCTTGCCGCAGCCGTTCGAGCCGAGGAAGCCGAAGATCTCGCCGCGCGGGATCTTGAAGGAAACATGGTCGACGGCGGTGAAATCGCCGAAGCGCATGGTCAGCCCCTCGGCCTCGATCGCGAAATCGCCGTCGCCTTCCGGCCGCGGCGGGATCGTGACCGGCGCGTGCGCCTTGCGGATTTCCTCCGGCAGCAGGGCGATGAAGGCAGCGTCGAGGTCGGCGGTGCCGGTCGTCGCCAGCAGTTCGGCCGGCGTTCCCGTGGCGAGCAGGCGGCCGCCGTGCATGGCCGCCAGCCAATCGAAACGGGCCGCTTCCTCCATATAGGCGGTGGCGACGACGACGCTCATGCCCTCTCGGGCCGCTCGGATCGAATCGATCAAGTCCCAGAACTGGCGCCTGGACAGCGGATCGACGCCGGTCGTCGGCTCGTCCAGGATCAGCAGGTCGGGATCGTGGATCAGGGCACAGCAAAGGCCCAGCTTCTGCTTCATGCCGCCCGAGAGCTGCCCCGCCGGCCGGTCCGCGAAGGGGGCGAGGCCCGTGCGCTCGAGCAGGTGCCGGATGCGGATCTCGCGCTCGCGCCGGTCGTGGCCGAACAGGCGCGCGAAGAAATCGACGTTCTCCCAGACCGAGAGGGTCGGATAGAGGTTCCGGCCGAGCCCCTGGGGCATGAAGGCGATGCGCGGGCAGACCGCCTGGCGGTGCCGGCGCGAGGCCATGTCACCGCCAAGCACCAGGACCTCGCCCGATTGCAGGGCGCGCGCCCCCGCCACCAGCGCCAGCAGGCTCGACTTGCCGACGCCGTCCGGCCCGATCAGGCCGACCATGCGGCCCTTCGGGATCGCCAGGGTGATGCCGTCGAGCGCCCGGGTCCGGCCGTAGGAGAGCCCGACCCCGGTCAACCGGGCGACGGCATCATCAGCCGTGGCACCCGGGGTGGCGGGGGCGCCGGCCGTGGTCATTCGACCGGCTCGCCGCCCACCGCGGCCGGCCAGGCGGCACTCTCGGTCAGGCGAACATAGGCCATGCCCGGCAGCCCGGTCTTCACCTGGCGCAGGTGCTTCTTCAAAAGATCGGGGGCGATGCGGGCGCGGATGCGGAACATCAGCTTCAGCCGCTCCTGTTCCGTCTCCACGGTTTTGGGCGTGAACTGGGCGACATCGGCGACGAAGGAGACTTGGGCCGGGATCACGGCGCCGGGCGCCGCGTCCAGTTGCAGGCGCACCTCGGTGCCGAGGGCGACCCGTCCTGCGTCCTCGGTCGGCAGGAAGAAAGTCATGTAGACGTCGCCCAGGTCGACCATATTGGCGACCCGGCCGCCAGCCGCCAGCACTTCGCCCGCCTGGGCCACCTTGTATTGGATGCGGCCGTCGCGCGGTGCCCGCAGGGTGCTGTCGGCGAGATCGGCGCGCAGGCGTTCGATCGTGGCGCGGGCCGCCTCGACCTCGGCCTCGGCCCCGACGACGGCGGAAGTCGCCGCCCCGATCGCGGCGGTGGCGGCGGCGAGCTGGGCCCGCGCGGCGGCGATCGCCGCCTTGGCCGATTCCGCGGCGGCGCGGTCGTCGTCCAGGGTCTGGACCGAGACGTTGCCGCGCCCCGCCAGGCTCTCCGAACGGGCGAGCTTCTTCGCCGCGGCGTCCGCCTCGGCCTCGCGCTGTGCCACCACCGCGGTTGCGGCATCGCGTTCCGCTTCGCGCTGGCTGACCTGGCTGCGGGCCGTCTCGATGCCGATTTCGGCCCGCCGCAACTGGGCTTCGGCCTCGCGGATCTGGGCTTCGAGCTGGCTCGTATCCATGCGCGCGACAATCTGCCCGGCGGTGACGAAATCGCCCTCGTTCACCAGGATCTCGGCCAGGCGGCCGGCGGTCTTGGTCGCGATGTCGATTTCCGTCGCCTCCAGGCGGCCGTTGCCGGCCGCGATCCCGGGCGGCAGCTCGCCCGCCGTCGACTGGCGCCAAGTCCAATAGCCGGCAGCGGCGGCGGCGACCAGCGCCAGGGCGAGCAGCCAAGTTTTCCGTCGCGAC
>JAYSCC010000106.1:0-7982 GCA_041915065.1 Zavarzinia sp. | reverse complement strand
CAACTGTCTGATGTGCAGCCAGCCGCCCCGGCCCGATGGCGGGGAGCGTGTCGCCGTCATCGTCGACACCATCGCCCTGATCGATCCCGACCTGCCCCAACTGGGCCTGACCGGCGGAGAACCCACCCTGCTGGGCGACGGACTGGTCGCCATCCTCGAAGCGGCAGTGCTCCATCTGCCGCGAACCACTGTGCACGTCCTGACCAATGGGCGGTGTTTCGCCGATGCTGGTTTCGTCCGCCGGATCGCCGCGGTGGCCGGTCATGTGACCTGGGCCATACCACTCTATGCCGCCGATCCGGCGACCCACGACCATGTCGTGCAGGCCGCCGGCGCCTTCGACGAAACGGTGACCGGCTTGCTCAATCTGGCAGCGGCCGGGCAGCGGATCGAGATCCGCGACGTCTTACATCGCTTCACCCTGCCCGCGGTGCCGGCCCTGACCGATTTCATCTTACGCAACCTGCCCTTCGTTCGCCATGTCGCCTTCATGGGGCTGGAGCCCATGGGCTACGGCAAGCTGAACGCCGCCCAGCTCGCACCCGAGCCCGGAACCCTGGCGCCCGCCTTGGCGGCGGCCCTGCCCCGCCTGACGCGGCACGGCATTCCAACCTCCATCTACAATATCCCGCTGTGCCTTCTGCCCGCCGCTCTCCACCGTTTCTGCCGGCAGAGCATCAGCGACTGGAAGAATGTCTTCGCGCCTGCCTGCGACACCTGCGCCGGGCGGCTGCGCTGTGCCGGCTTCTTCACCTCGACCGCGCCCGCCGAGCGGGCGGCGCTCGCCCTCCCCTTCGACGAGGTACCGTCATGAAAGACCGCCGTTGGCGCGACTATCTTCTGAACGTGCTGCGCTGGACCGTACCGGGCATCGCCGGCGGCGCCAGCATCTGGTCGCCCCATCGCGCGGAAGCCCTGGCCCTCGGCCCGGGCGAGATCACGGCGGACGACACGCCCCTGTCGCCCCTGACCCTGGAACGGCCGCAACGGCTCGACGGGCCGGACCTCTTCGCCCGCCACAGCAGCCACAGCAGTCACGCCAGTCACAGCAGCCACGCCAGCCACAGCTCGCATTATTCCTCGTCGGGAGGTGGCGGCTATGATTACGCACCGGCCACACCACCCGCTCCGCCGGTGGCACCGGCCCCGGCACCTCAGCCGCGCGCGGGCCAGACCGATGCCCGCATCCTGACCATGCGGGTCCAGGTCGAACTGACCCGCCTCGGCTATTACAGCGGCACGATCGACGGCAACCTGAACCCCGGCACCAAGGCCGCCCTCAAAGCCTTCCAGCGCGACCAAGGCCTGAGCCAAAGCGGGGTGATCGACAACGTCACCCTGTCCCGCCTGGGCATCTTGCCCTGAGTACGGCGTCCCTCAGTTCCCGCCCAGGCCCTTCAGGAGCTGGTCGACCACGCCCTTGCCGCCGCCACTGCCACCGCCCGGCAGGGGCAAGCCGGGAACTTTGCTGCCGATGAATTTCGACAGGTAGTAGTTCTCGATGTCGCGGCTCTTCACCTCGGCGTTCAGATTGTCGAGGGGGCCGCTCACATCGATGCCGAGAGCGGGCAGGTCGGCGGGCTCGATCAGCTTGACCGCGAAATGCAGACGGGCACTCCAGGCCGGCAGGTCGACACTGCCGTCGCCAGTGAGAGTGCCGCCGTCGACGTCCGAGGTGAAATTGGCCAGGCGGGCGACGCCGCGCTCGACCACCAGATCGGTCGCGATCTTGCGGTAGGGCGTGCTGCCGGATTTCAGCGCCGCGGCCAGGCGGCCGATCACGTCACCCGGCTGGTTCACCGTCTTCAGCCCATCCGACAGGGTCTTCAGGTCGATGCCGACGATCTTGCCATTGCTGGCAGCGAGGCGACCCTGACCGGCCAAGCTGGAGACGATCTCGAAAGAACTGCGACCCTGCCCGCTCAGTTTCAGGGTGAGGTCGCCGGTGCCCGACAGGCCGGGCTCCACGCCCTTCCGGCCGGTCAGGGCGTCGAGGTCGAAACCGTTGCCGGCGAGATCGAGGGCGACGGCCGGGACGGCGCCCGAGGCGTCGAGACTGGCGCTGCCCGTCACACTGCCCGGATTGGCCGCCGCCGCGACATCCTTCAGGGCGATCTTGCCGCCCGCCGCCTCGATCCGGAAGCCGACCCCGGTCAATTCGAGGCTGCCGCTCACCAACCGGTCGACCGTCACCTGGGCGGTGCCATCGAGCGTGCGGAGGGCCGTGAGGTCGATCGGCTTGGTCGACCAGTGCCCGCCGGTCGCCGCCGGCTTGCCGCCGCCCGCCCCGGCACCGCCACCACCGGCGCCGCTTCCGCCGGCGGATGATGAGCTGCCACCGAACAGGGCGAGATCCAGGGTTGTGGCCTTCACCTTGGCATCGAAATGTCCGCTGCCGCCGAGCGGCAATTTGGCCGTCGCCTCCATCTTGCTCGGCCCGACCTGGGCTTTCAGGGTGGAGATGTCGAGCACGTCGCCCGCCAAGCTGGCACTCAGGTCGAGCGACAGGGCACCGGCGACCGGCCCGGTCAAGCCGAGGCGGGTCAGCATCCCGGCCGCCTGCGGACCCTGGAGCGTGGCGCTGACGCTGGTCGCCTCCGCCGCTACCGAAACCGCGGCCTCGAGTGTCGCCAAGCCCATCTTGCCTTTCAGGGTCACGGCCGGGGTGGCCGGCGCCCCCTTCACCGACAGGGCGAGGTCGACCGGCCCGAGGGCGGTGCCCCCGGCGGTCGGCGCCAACCCCGCTTGCCGGGCCAAGGTGACCAATTCGGGCGCGCTCAGCGTACCGGCGAGGTCGAGCTTGGGGGCGGCGAGATCACCGAGCGACCCCTTGAGGGCGAGCCGTGTCTCGCCGACCGAAAGGCCGGCGTCGATCACCGGCGCATCGGGCCGCCCGGTCAGGTGACCATCAATCGCCAGGGCGCCGAGGGCGGCCGCGCCAGCCGGCGCCGCCACCCCGCCGAGGGCGAGCAGCGGGGCCGGTGACGGCGCCGTCACCTTGAAGCCGAGATCCGCCTCGGTCCCGCCCTTGGCGAAGCCGAGCTTGCCGGCAGCCGACAGTTTCAAACCCTGGTAGTCGCCGACCGAAACCGTATTGAGGCGAACCGCCTCCGGCGCCAGCGTGCCGTCGAACAGCACGTTGCGGAGCGTACCGCCGCGCAAACCCAACTCGGCCACGGAAATGCGGAGGGCCAAATCGAAGCCGAGATCGGGCAAGGGCGATGCCGAATCGCGGGCACCGATCTCCGCCAGCGGGCTGCCCGCCGGCTTTGCCGCCGGGGCCTGGGTTGCGCCGATGCCATAGGCGTCGAGGTCGAGACGGTCGACATCGAACGAGACCATGGCCTTCGGCCGCGGCCCGGGCTGCCAGCCGGCGCTGCCTTTGGCGGTGGCCCCGTCCAGCCTGAGCACGAGGCCGCTCAGGGCGAAGCCGCTGCCGTCGCTGGAGACCTTGCCGGTCAGGCCGAAACGGGTCAGCCGGTCGGCCGGCAAGCCCTGCGGTGTCACCTTGAGCCAGTCGGTCAGCGCCCGAGGATTGTCGGAGGCGATGTCGATGCTGCCGTCGAAGCGGAGCCGGCCGTCGCGATTGACCGCCGTGCCCGACAGGCCGACATCGGTCGCCCCTGGCAGCAGGGCGGAGACATTGGAAACGGTCAGCTTGCCACCTTCGAGTGCCGCGACCAGCGCAACTTTCTGGATGACGCCGCCCGACCATTGAACGGCATCGACGCCCAAATCGATGTCGGCATCGAAACCAGCCGGCAAGGCGAAACCCGTCTCGCCCACGGCCGGAGCCGGTACGGCGGCCGCTGCGGCGGGTGCCTTCGGTTTCGCCGGGGCCAGCGCGGCCTGCAAGGCGTCGGCATCGATCCGGGCGATGCGCAGCTTGAGCGAGGCGACAGGCCGATCCCCCAGGTTCAGCGCCAACCGGCCGGTGCCCCGCGCCTCGCCCAACGCCAGGGTGAGATCGTCGATCGCCAGGGCCGAAGCCGTGCCGCCGACCGTGCCTTCGAGCGAGACAGGCCCTTTCAAGGCCGGCAAGGCGGCCCCGGTCAGGGCGGCCAGCGCCGTCGGATCGTCGAGTGAGAGCGAGGCCTTGCCGGCGACCCGCGGTTCGGCGCCGGAAAGGTCCACTGTGCCGCCGAACTGCGCATTGGCGCCGACCAGGCCGAGCTTGGCCTCGATGCCGACTGGCTGCGCCCCGGTCAGGCGGCCGACCGCGACGTCGACCGTCACCGGCTGGCCCTTGTAGGTGGCGCCGCCGCTGGCGCTGAAGGGGCCGGACAGGCTGGGGGCTGAAAGGGTCGCCTCGATCGAATCGACGGTGACGGCCGGCCCGCTTACAGGGTGGTATTCGATCCGCCCTTCCTCGATCACCACGCGTTGCACGGCAATGTCGCTGCCACCGCCGGCCGATGCCGGAGCTGCCGCCGGGGCGGCCGTACCGTCGGGCGCTGGCGACGGCGCTGGGGCGGTTGGCGTATTGCTCCTGGAACCCGACGAACCGCTGGGTGCCGGCGCAGCCGCCGCCGCTTCGGCCAAGCGCAGCACGGGTTTCACCAGGCGCACATCGGCGATTTCGACTTTGCCGCCCAGCAGGGGCAGCAGGCCCAGGCGAACGTCTAGCGCCTGCACGGCGGCGAGATCGGGAGCGGCGGGATCGGCGCCCGTCACACGCACGTCGCGCACCGAGACGGAGGGCGCCGGCAGCAGGCGGAAGCGAATGTCGCCGCCGAGAATCACCCGGTGGCCAGTCGCCTCCTCGATCAGCGCGGTGATCTGGGGCTTGCGGTCGTTCAGGTCGACCAGCAGAGGTGCGGCGAAGGCCAGTCCGATCAGAAGGCCGACGACCAGACCGACACCGATCAGAAGCTTGCGCAATTCACCCCTCCGTCGAATCCTGTGGCCAGTCTACCCGCCGAAGCACGGCAACGGAAACCGCCCATGGCTGAAATCGTCAATCTGCGCCAGGCCCGCAAGGCGAAGAAGCGGCGCGAGGCCGAAGTCCAGGCGGCCGAGAACCGGGTTCGCTTCGGCCGCCCGGGCGCAGAGCGCAAGCGCGACGCCGCCGAGAAGGAACTCGAAGCCCGCCGACTCGACGGCCACCGCCTCGACCGCGACGACGATCAGAGTTGACCGATCGCCTTTGCGATCAGAGTTGGCCTATCGCCTCGGCGACCAGGCCTTCGGTCAGGAGCTGGGGCAGCACGCGGGGCGCGCCGCCGCCGGCCGGGAACAGCAGGTAGAGCGGCACGCCCGAGCGGCCGTTTTCGGTCAGCAGGCGGGAGATTTCGGGGTCGCGGTTGGTCCAGTCGCCGACCATGTAGACGGTGCCCGTCTCCTCCATCGCCTTTTTTACCGCCGGCCGCTCCAGCGCCACCTTCTCGTTGACGAGACAGGTGATGCACCAGGCGGCGGTCAGATTGACGAAGACCGGCTTGCCCGCGGCGCGCAGCTCGGCCAGGCGGGCGGGCGAATAGGCTTCGGCCCCGGCCGCCGCGGCCAGGCCCTGCTCGCTGGTACCGAGTCCGCCGACCGGCATGCCGGCGAGGCCGAGGGCGACCAGCACGGCGGCGAAAGCCGCCATGCGCGCCCCGCCCCCGGCGAATTCCCGAACCACGAAGGCAGCGAAGGCGATCAGCAGGATGCCGCCGCCGGCTGCCGCCACGGCCATCGGCCCGGCCTGCACCGCGAGCACCCAGACCAGCCAGACGCAGGAGGCGAACATGGGAAAGGCCAGCAGCCGCTTGAGCCGCACCATCCAGGCCCCAGGCTTGGGCAGGCGCCGGCCCAGCGCCGGCACCAGGGCGACCGCCAAGAAGGGCGCCGACAGGCCGAGGCCGAGGAAGAGGAAGATCGCATAGGCTTCGACGATCGGCCGCGTCAGCGCGAAGCCGAGGGCCGCGCCCATGAAGGGCGCCGAACAGGGCGTCGCCACCACGGCGGCGAGCAGGCCGGTCGAGAAGGAGCCGAGCACGCCGCCCCGCCGGGCCAGCCCGTCGCCGAGCCCCATGAGCCCGCTGCCGGCCGAGATGATGTCGAGCATCCAGAGCCCAAGGGCGAAGAAGAGATAGGCGAGCAGGCCGACTATCAGCGGCGACTGGAGCTGGAAGCCCCAGCCGATCGCCTCGCCCCCGGCACGCAGCGCGATCAACACGCCCGCCAGCACCGAGAAGCAGACGAGGACGCCGAGCGTATAGGCGATGCCGTGACGCTGGGCATGGCCCGCCTCGCCGGAACGTGCGAGGGAGAGCAGCTTGATCGACAGCACCGGCAGCACGCAGGGCATCAGGTTCAGGATCAGCCCGCCCAGGAAGGCGAAGCCGAGCGCCAGCCAGAGGCCGAGATCCGGTGCCGTGGTCGCCGCCGGAACCGCGGCGGCGGGCGTCGGTGCGGCGGCAACGGCCGGGGCCGGCGGCAAGGCTGCCTCGACGACATAGGCCCGGCGCCAACCGTCGTTGGCGACCACGACGATGCCCTTCAGAGCCGTGCCCTTATAGGTGGGGTCGAGGGCGAATTCGAGGCTGTCGCCGGCGAAATTCTGCGGCGTGGCGGCGGCCACGGCGTCGTCGTCGGGGAAGAAATGCGCGCTCTTGGCCTGGACATCCGCCGGCAGGGTCAGGCGCACGCTCGCACCGTGACGGACGGCGACGGCGGGAGCCGGCAGTGGCAGCGGCAGGCGGTCGCGCGCCCGTTCGAAACCGAGCGCCCGCCCGGCGTTGGGTTCGGCCGCCCCGCTCGCGACCGGCACGTCGAGGCTCAGGTCCGCCCCCTCGGGCACGCAGATCGTCTCGCAGATCAGCCAATCGGCGCGTGCCTTCAGGCTCAACACCGGGCCCTGGAAACCGGCCGGCACCTTGACCTCGGTCAGCAGCCAAATCTCGCCCTCGTAGCCGTAATTGACCAGGGGGCCGACCGGGATCGCCTCCGGGAACGGCCATTGGATCGGCCCGGCCGTGACCCCTTCGGGCAGGCTCCAGGCGATCGTGGTGGCAAGCCCGGTATCGCCGGGGTTGAGCCAATAGGTATGCCAGCCCGGTCGTGCCACCAGGCGAAGCGCCACCGTGACCGTCTCGCCCGGCACCGCGGTGTGGTCGGCCAGCAGTTCGACTTCCGCATTCTCGGTCTTCACCCCGGCCCGCGCAGCCAGCGGCAGCAGCAGCGCCGCGACCAGGGCGAACAGCAGGAAGGCGAAATTGAAGCGGGAATCTCGGCGTGTCATGCTGCCTCTTATACGCAGGATTGAGGCCGTGTGATGATGCGCCGCCTTGCCGCTCTGCATTTTTTTCTGATCCTGGTCTGCACCCTGAACCCTTCGGCGCGGGCGGCGGAAAGGTTACACCTGAGCGCCGATCTGCGCGCGGCGATCCTCGCCGCCTGCCCCGATTGCGGCACCAGGGGCGTGATCGCCTGCGGCGATGCCGCGGTCGAGACCGGGCCGCGCTATTTCTCCCATGCCCTGTTGGGCAACCCGCCGCGCGGCTTCCTGATGAGCTGGCCGATGGGCGATGCCGACCTCCGCCACCTGGCGGAGACCCTGCCGCTCGAAGCCGCCGACCTCGCCGCCAAGGCGAGCTTCGAGGCGGCCACGCTGGTCGCGCTGGAGCCCGGCGGCAAGGCCCGCAGCCTGGGTCATCCGGTGGCGACAGTGGCCTTCCCCCCTGCCCTGCACGCCTGCCTGGCCGATCCGGCCAAACCCTGGGGCTGCTGCGTCGCCGATTGCGGTGCCCACGAATGCTGCGAGAAGTCGCTGGGCAGCCCCCGAATCGAACTCGCCTGGCGCGATGCCGAGTCGGGCGAGCGCCTGGCTTTCCGCTGGTCCCGGAACGGTTCGTCGCTCCTGATGCGGCGCGGTAGCGGGGCCACCCGCGCCGACTATTTCTGCCTGGTCTGGGCGCCTCTTCAGCTCGATTGAGTGATTTCGGTCACATCTCGGGAATCCGGTCCGGAATCGTCATAAATTTCCACTTGCACCCCCAGAT
>JAYSCC010000105.1:0-8032 GCA_041915065.1 Zavarzinia sp. | reverse complement strand
CGCGGCGGACAGCGGCGACGACAGGGGGATCGAGCGATGCGTTCCGGCAATCCGATGTTGCGTGAAAGTGCCTTCACCTCGGCAGCCCAGGCCGCGCGGATGGGGGCCGGCGGCGTGGCGGCGGCAGGCAGCATGACCCTGAACGGCGTCGTCAACCGGACGGCGATCCTGTTCTTAGGCATGATGGGGACGGCCGCCTATGTCTGGTACGCCTTCGCCAGGGCGATCGCCGAACAGAACGAGCAGCGCATGGGCGTGCTCGGCGGCGCCGTCATGGTGGCCCTGGTAATCGGCCTGATCGCGGCCCTGGTCACCACCTTCAAGCGGGACTGGGCGGGGGTCACCGCGCCGATTTATGCGCTCGCCGAGGGCGTGGTGATCGGCGGCATCTCGCTCTTCACCGAACTCCAGTTCCCGGGCATCGTGCTGCAGGCCGTGCTGCTGACCCTCGGCGTCTTCGCCGTGCTGCTCTTCGCCTACCGCTCGGGCCTGATCAAGGCGACCGAGAATTTCAAGCTGATGGTCGTCTCCGCGACCGGGGCGATCGCTCTCGTCTATCTGATCGACATCGGGCTGATGTTCTTCGGCATCCGCATCCCGATGATCCACGAGGGCGGGACCTACGGCATTATCTTCAGCCTGATCGTGGTCGGCATTGCAGCGCTCAACCTGGTGCTCGATTTCGACTTCATCGAGCAGGGCGTGGAAGTCGGCGCCCCCAAATATATGGAATGGTATGCCGCCTTCGGCCTTCTGGTGACGCTGATCTGGCTCTACCTCGAGATCCTGCGCCTGCTGATCAAGATCCGGGGGCGGAATTGAGCGCAGTCGTCCGCCTCGGGCTCTGCCAGGGTGAGGGCGAGGCCGGCGTCCCCGCCCGCGTCCTGGCCGGGGTGCCGACCACTCGTCTGTGGAACGATTATAGCGATGCGACCGGGCGCCTGTTTTCCGGTATCTGGACCTCGACGGCCGGCAGTTGGGCCGTCGACTACAGCGAGGAAGAGGTCTGCGTGATCCTGGAGGGCCGGGTGCGCCTCGAAGGCGAGGACGGCACGGCCAGCGAGTTCGGCCCCGGGGATGCCTTCGCGATCCCCAGCGGCTTCAAGGGCGTCTGGACCAGCCTGGAGCCGGTGCGCAAGCTCTACGTCGTCTACGAGACGAAATAGGCCACCCGGCTCTGGCCGGGCGGCTGTTCAGCGGCGCCCGAGCACGCCGGGCGGCAGGGCGGCGCCCGTCTCGTCTTCGGCCGTCACGTGATTGCTGCGCTCGCGGGCATTCTGCTCGCGGATCGCGGGGTCGCGCATCACCAGCGGGGCCAGGTCCGCCAGCTCGATGAAATGATCGGTCTGGCGGCGCAACTCGTCAGCAATCATCGGCGGGCTGGAACGCACCGTGGAGACCACGGTCATGCGCACGCCGCGGGCCTGCATCGCCTCGACCAGGCGGCGGAAACCGCCGTCGCCCGAGAACAATACGGCATGGTCGAGCCGCGGGCTGAGATCCAGCATGTCACACGCGAGTTCGATGTCCATGCCGCCCTTGATGCGGCGGCGGCCTTGGGCGTCGGTGAATTCCTTGGCCGGCTTGGTGATCACCATGTAGCCGTTGTAGCCGAGCCAATCGACCAGCGGACGGATCGGCGAATATTCCTCGCCCTCGAGCAGCGCCGTGTAGTAAGAGGCTCGCGTCAACCGGCCCCGCTTGGCGAATTCAGCCAGCAGGCGGCGGTAATCGATGTCGAAACCCAGGTTGCGGGCTGCCGAGAACAAATTCGCCCCGTCGATGAACAGGGCAATACGCTCGTTCGCATAGAATGTCATTCGCTAAGGGTTCCTCGCCACGCCTCGGGGGCTTTCCCGGGGGGCGTCACGTCAGATTGCCAACCGTTTTGTCATTAGGCATCAGTTTAGGGGAAGGCCGCGATCCAGCAAAGGGATGATGATGATTCTCGTCGGTCTTGGTGCAAATTTACCGGATTTGGAGGGACGTGGGGCCAGCGAAACGCTTTCTTCTGCCTTGCAGGTACTGCGGGGCTGTTCCGGCTTGCAGTTTTTTGCGGCTTCCCGCCTGTGGGAAAGTGCGCCCGTTCCCCTCTCCGACCAGCCTTGGTACGTCAACGCGGTTGCGGCCTTCAAAAGTGCTCTCTCTCCGCTCGAAATACTCGCGTTGCTGCATGGTGTCGAGGCAGACTTCGGGCGCCGGCGGACGGTACGTAATGCAGCGCGCGTGCTCGATCTCGATTTCCTGGCGGCGGACGGGCTGGTGACCGGTCACGACCAGATGGCGGAACTGGTCCTGCCTCATCCCCGGATGGCGGAGCGTGCCTTCGTTCTGATGCCGCTTCGCGAAATCATACCGGACTGGCGCCACCCGGTGACGGGCGAGGCGATCGACGATCTGATCGCGGACCTGGATCCTGCACAGATCTGCCGGCCCCTGGGGCCGTGAGGCATATCTTGCATTCGGCCTTGTCGCTCTCTATGTTCACAATCCACCTCAAAACTACCGGAGTCGCCGCGAATGGCTCGCGTCACCGTCGAAGACTGTGTACTGAAGGTCCCGAACCGCTTCGAGCTGGTGCTCCTGGCCGGTCACCGTGCGCGGGGCATCTCGGCCGGCGCGCCGCTGACCGTGGCGCGCGACAATGACAAGAACCCGGTGGTGGCGCTGCGCGAGATCGCCGACGAGACCGTGCCGCTGACCGGGCTTCGCGACAGCCTGATCGGCACCCTGCAGCACCATGTCGAGCGTGACGAGCCGGTCGAGGACGACATGCCCCGCCTGATGGCCGGGCACGAGGGCGGCATGGAAGCGATGGCGGGCGAGGCCTATGCCGACTCGATGTCGGACCTGGCGGCGGAACTCGACGCTGCCCTGGGCGGCGACGACGACGGCGACGAAGAATAAGGGCGAAAGCCCACGTTGCGAAGGCCGCGCCGTAAAGGTGCGGCCTGTTTTTTCCTGCTGGTCGTGCCACCCGAAGCCGCGAGGTGATCGGCCGTGATCCGCCAATACGAACTGGTCGAGCGTGTCCGCGCCTACGACCCGCAGGCGGACGAAAACCTGCTGAACCGTGCCTATGTCTTCTCGATGAAGGCGCACGGCAGCCAGAAGCGCGCCTCGGGCGACCCCTATTTCTCTCATCCACTCGAGGTTGCCGGCATCCTCACCGAGATGAAGCTGGACAGTAACACCATCGTTACCGCCCTGCTGCACGACACGATCGAAGACACGGTCGCCACCTACGAGGATATCGAGCGCCTGTTCGGCCCCAAGATCGCGCAACTGGTCGACGGCGTGACCAAGCTCTCCAAGCTCGAACGCCCGGCTTCGGAATCGGTCCGCCAGGCCGAGAATTTCCGGAAATTGCTGGTCGCGATGTCGAACGACATCCGCGTCCTTCTGGTCAAGCTGGCCGACCGGCTGCACAACATGCGCACCCTCCACTTCATCAAGGCCCCCGAGAAGCGCAAGCGGATCGCGGTCGAGACGATGGAGATCTACGCCCCCCTGGCCGAGCGTATCGGCATGCAGGAGATGAAGGAGGAGCTGGAGGATCTGGCCTTCGCTCAGATCAATCCGGACGCCCGCGAAGGCATCATCGCGCGCCTCGCCTTCCTGCGCACCAAGGGGGGCACGCTGATCCCCAAAGTGTCGGAGCAGTTGCGCCGCACATTGCTCGCCGCCGGCATCGATTGCACGATCCAGGGGCGCGAGAAACGGCCCTATTCGATCTGGGGTAAGATGGAGAAGAAGAACATCTCCTTCGAGCAACTGTCGGACATCATGGCCTTCCGCATCATCGTCGACGACATCGGCGAATGCTACCGGGCGCTCGGTGTCATTCACGGTGCCTATCCGATGGTGCCCGGGCGCTTCAAGGACTACATCTCCACCCCTAAGCGGAACGGCTACCGTTCCCTGCATTCGACCGTGATCGGCCCCGAGAAACAAAAGATCGAGGTCCAGATCAGAACGCGCGAAATGCACGAGGAGGCGGAACTCGGCGTCGCCGCGCATTGGCGCTACAAGTCGGGCCCCGGGGCGGCTGCCACGAACCAGCCGGCACCGACCGACGGCATGCAGTACCGCTGGCTGCGCGAGTTGCTGGAAATCCTGGAACACGCCTCGAGCCCCGAGGAATTCCTCGAGCACACCAAGCTCGAGATGTTCCAGGATCAGGTCTTCTGCTTCACGCCGAAGGGCGACCTGATCGCCCTGCCACGCGGGGCGACGCCGCTCGACTTCGCCTATGCCGTCCATACGTCGGTCGGCCATACCTGCGTCGGCGCCAAGGTGAACGGCAGGCTGCAGCCGCTGCGCACCCAGCTCGCCAACGGCGACCAGGTCGAGATCGTGCGCTCCAAGGCGCAGTCGCCGAGCCCGGACTGGGAAAATCTCGTGGTCACCGGCCACGCCCGCTCGGCCATCCGCCGCTTCCTGCGCAACCAGCAGCGCGACCAATATCTGGCCCTCGGCAAGGAGATCCTGGCCAAGGCGTTTCAGCAGGGCGGCCACGAGGTCTCCGAAAAGGCGCTTGAAGTCGCTGTGCGCGGCCTGCGCCAGAAATCGGTCGAGGATCTCTATGTCGCGGTCGGTCAGGGATTGGTCACCGGACGCGCCGTGGTCGAGGCCGTGTTCCCGGGCGAAAAGCTGAAGGAACAGGCCAAGGTCGTGCCGATCGGCCGCGCCAAAGCCCGTCCGGCAGCGAGCAAGGGCGTGCCGATCAAGGGGCTGATCCCGGGCATGGCGATCCACTACGCCGGTTGCTGCCACCCCTTGCCGGGCGACCGTATCGTCGGCATCGTCTCGACCGGGCGCGGCGTCACCGTGCATTCGATCGACTGCAAGATGCTGGAGCAATACAACGACCAGCCGGAACGCTGGCTCGACCTCGCCTGGTCGGGCGACGAGTCGGAAGGGCCGCATACCGGGCGCATCACCGCCGTGGTTTCGAACGAGCCCGGCTCGCTCTCGACCGTGGCGACGGTGATCGCCAAGAACCTCGGCAATGTCGTCAATCTGAAGTTCACCGACCGCACCACCGATTTCGTCGAGATGATGATCGACATCGAGGTGCGGGATCTGAAGCATCTCACCTCGATCGTCGCCGCGCTGCGGGCCAATCCGGCCGTCAGCTCGGTCGACCGGGCGCGGGGTTGAGGCAATGGGACGCGAGATGGATCAGGCACAAGTATTGGACGAGTTCCGCGCCGCCGGCGCCCTGCTGGAAGGCCATTTCATTCTGACCTCGGGCCTGCGCAGCCCGAAGTACCTGCAATGCGCCCGCGTCCTGATGGATCCGGCGCGGGCCGGCCGCCTGTGTGCCGCCCTGGCCGACAAGGTGCGCGCCGTGGTGGGCGAGGGGGCGATCGACCTCGTGGTTTCGCCGGCCATGGGCGGGGTCGTCGTCGGTTACGAGATGGGCCGCCAGCTCGGCGTACCCGCGATCTTCGTCGAGCGGGTGGATGGCAAGTTCGTGCTCCGCCGCGGCTTCGAGATCCCGGAAGGGGCGCGCTGCCTGATGGTCGAGGACGTGGTCACGACCGGCCTCTCGTCCCGCGAATGCATCGACGTGATCGAGGCCCTGGGTGGCAAAGTGGTCGCAGGCGCCTCGCTGGTCGACCGTTCCAACGGCAAGGCCGAGATCGGCGTGCCGCTGATCCCGCTCGTTCGCCTCGACGTGCCGGCCTATCCGGCTGATGCTCTGCCGCCCGAATTGGCGGCCCTGCCGGCGATCAAGCCGGGCAGCCGCGGCCTGAAATAGGAGTGTTTTCGATGGCGAAGCTGCGTCTCGGCGTGAACATCGACCATGTCGCGACCATCCGGAACGCGCGCGGCGGCCGTCATCCCGATCCGGTGCGGGCGGCCAAGCTGGCCGCCGCCGCCGGCGCCGACGGCATCACCGCCCATCTCCGCGAAGACCGCCGCCATATTTCGGACCTGGATATTTCGCGCCTCGCCCGCGAGATCGACCTGCCGCTGAACCTCGAAATGGCGGCGACGCCGGAGATGCTGGAGATCGCCCTCGCGCACCGGCCGCACGCCTGCTGCCTGGTGCCCGAGAAGCGGGAAGAGAAGACCACCGAAGGCGGGCTCGACGTCGCGGTCGGTCACCGCACCCTGGCGCCCTTCATCGCCAAGCTCCGCCAGGGTGGCATCCGGGTCTCGCTTTTCGTCGATCCGGAAGAAGTGCAGCTCGCAGTCGCCAAGGCGCTGGGCGCCGATGTCGTCGAACTACATACCGGCGCCTATTGCGATGCCGAGGGCGAAGCCCGGGGGGCCGAACTCGGCCGCATCCAGCGGGCCGCCGCCGCCGCCGAACGTCTCGGCCTCGAATGCCACGCCGGCCACGGCCTCGCCTTCGACACGGTGCAGGCGGTCGCGGCGATCCCCAATGTGGTCGAGCTGAACATCGGCCATTTCCTGGTCGGCGAGGCGATCTTCGTCGGCCTCGAGGCGTCGATCCGGCGCATGCGGGCCCTGATGGACGAGGCGCGGGCGGGCCTCGCCGCATGATCCTCGGCCTTGGTTCCGACCTGATCGACATCCGCCGGATCGAGAAGACACTGGAGCGCTTCGGCGACCGTTTTCTCGAGCGGGTCTTCACCGAGGTCGAACGGGCCAAGGCGGAGCGCCGACTGCGCACGCGGGTCGAGACCTATGCCAAGCGCTTCGCTGCCAAGGAAGCCTGCGCCAAGGCGCTGGGCACCGGCTTTTCCCGCGGGGTCTTTTGGCGGGACCTCGGCGTCGTCAACCTGCCGGGCGGCAAGCCCACGCTGCGGCTGACCGGCGGTGCCCTAGAGCGCCTGCTGGCGATCACCCCGGTGGGCATGGAAGCGGTGATCGATCTGACCATCACCGACGAACCGCCGATCGCCAGCGCAGTCGTCATCATTTCGGCACGCCCTCTCGCCTGATTGTTGCGGATGCGCAACTAAAAAGGGATTTTTTTGATGGTGCGGCGCCGATGCGGGTTGCGCATGGCGCATGGCGGAGTCCATTGTGCACTACGGCTGGTGGGGATCAGCCGTGGGTGTATGCAATTGCCAGGGGGCAATCATGGATATTTCTTTCGCACGCGGAATTTTCCGCGCGGGTTTGCTCGCCTCCGTTGCGGGGTTGTCGAGTGTTTGCATGACCTCGGCCCCGGCGTTGGCGGCCGGTGTCGACTTTGTCTTCGTGGTCGACGAATCGGGCTCGATGTCGGGCGAACAGGACTTCATCCCGACCCTGGTGAACGACTTGCAGACGGCCTTCTCGGCCTCGGGCTTCACCGATAACCGCTTCGCGCTGGTCGGGTTCGGCGATTTCGCGGAAGTGCCGCGCCTGGTCGCGGGCTTCGGCACCGCTGCCGACATCGCGGCGGCCTCGACCACGCTGACCACGTCCGGCGGCACCGAGGACGGCTATGCCGGCATCCATTTCGCCCTGCAGAACCTGGCGATTCGCTCCGACCTCGGCCAGTTCCTGCTGATCACGGACGAAGATCGCGACGATATCACCGCCGGCGGCCTGACCTTCAACTCGATCCTGAGCGAGCTGGTCAGCACCAACACCGGCCTGAACGGCATCCTGGACATCAACAGCAGCACGGGGGCCGTGACTGCCGGCGGTGGCGAGCCCTTGGTGGTCGACCTGCAGAACAACCGGATCTATGTCGCCGACACGACGTCGCCGACCGGTTACCGCATCGTCCAGCTCGCCGCCGGCATCACGCCGATCGACGGCGGTTTCGGTACCACGGTCGCCGATTATGTCGACCTCGCCAACCAGACCGTGGGTGGCTGCGTCGGCTCGATCGGCCAGTTCCGCACCAACGACGCTGCGACCGTGAATGCCTTCGCCAATGCCCTGGTCGACTGCCTGACCCTGGTGGTGGTGAATAATCCGGGCTCGTTCCAGGCGCGCACTGCCGTCGTCCTGAAGAACTTCTTCGGCTCGGCACAATATTCGACGCTGGTGTCGAGCTATCCCGGCCACTTGGCCCTTTCCGACCGCAATCCCTATGCCCGCCGCCAGGCCAGCCTGG
>JAYSCC010000104.1:0-8039 GCA_041915065.1 Zavarzinia sp. | reverse complement strand
TTGTTGGCGGCATCGGAATCCTGCAGGGCGGAGGCTTCGTTGGTCATCACCTCCTTCAGGATGGCGGCGATGCTCTTGCGCTTGGCGAACCATTGCCGGCGGATGCGGCCGAGCAGCTTCACGGCATCGGGCTTGTCGAGCATGATCGCCCGTGTCGACCAGCGGTAGGGCAGGGCGAGGCGGTTCAGGTCGTCGAGGATGCCGGGCGTGGTCTGTCCCGGGAAGCCGAACACGGTGAGGACGCGGAGATGCGTCTCGCCCAGGCGCGGCGCGAGGCCGCCGGCCAGCGGCCGGTCGGCGAGGATCGCGTCGAGATAGACCGGCACCTCGGGCGCGGCCACGCGATGGCGCGCGGTAGAGACGGTCGAATGGAGGTAGGTCAGGGTCTCGGCATCATCGAGCCAGGCGCAGGCCGGCATGATGCCCTCGACCAGTTGCAGCAGACGTTCCGTCCTGTCGATGAACCCGTTCACGACCTCGCGGCCGTGCCGGACCTCGCCGCCCGCGGGCGTGACATAGAGCAGGCGCTCGGCCCGGGCCGCGGTCTCGACCGGGGGCAGGTAGAGCAGTGTGAGGAAGTAGAGGGACTCGAAGTGTGCGCCCTCTTCCTCGAACATCGCCTTGCGCTCGGCCTCGACCAGGGCCGAGGCGGGGTCGGGGAACCGGCTGTCGGGATAGGCGGCGGTGGGCACGCGCTGCGCTTCGACGAAGACGACCCAGCCGGAGCCGAGGCGGCGGAAGGCGCCGTTCAGCCGGTTGGCGGCGGCAGCCAGTTCCGCGGGCTCGGAGGATTCGAGGTCCGGTCCCCGAAAGCGGGCGGTTCGTTGCAGGGAGCCGTCCTTGTTGAGCACCGCGCCCGGCGCTACCAGAGCGGCCCAGGGCAGGAAATCGGCCAGGCGGTCGGCGCGGCGGCGGTATTCGGCGAGATGCATCATGGCTCAGACGTCCATATGGGCGGGGATGAGAAGGTGGCGGCGCATCGCGTCGGCGAAGAGGGGATCGCGCCTGGCCGCCCAGGCCGCAGCGAGATGGCCGAGCGCAAAGAAGACGAGCCCGACCAGCCAGAGGCGCAGGCCCAGCCCCAGGGCTGCCGACAGCGTGCCGTTGAGGATGGCGATCGAGCGGGGTGCGCCGCCGAGCAGGATTGGCTCGGTCAGGGCGCGATGCACCGGGGCTATGAAACCGGGGATATCCATCAGACCAGCGCCCCGCCGCCGAAGGAGAAGAACGACAGGAAGAAGCTCGAGGCGGCGAAGGCGATACTGAGGCCGAAGACGATCTGGATCATTCGCCGGGCCCCGCCGGAGGTATCGCCAAAGGCGAGCGCCAGGCCGGTGACGATGATGATCATCACCGCGATGATCTTGGCGACCGGTCCTTCGATGGAGAGCAGGATGCTCTGCAGTGGTGCTTCCCAGGGCATGGAGGAGCCGGTCGCCTGGGCGGTCCCGGAAACCGCGACGACGGCCAGGCCGGTGGCGGCAGCGCCGAGGCGGCGTGCGAAGGAGTGGTTCATGCTTTGTCTCCTGAAACTTCATCGGTGGCAGGCTTCAAGCGGTAGTCGCCGTCCGGCCCGAGGCCGGTGACCCGGGCGAGTTCGGCCAGTCGGCGGTTGTTGCCGCGGCCGGCGAGCACGGCGATGACGTCTATGGTCTCGGCGATCAGCGCCCGGGGCACGGTCACCACCGCTTCCTGGATCAGCTGCTCGAGGCGGCGCAGCGCGCCGAGGGCACTGCCGGCATGGATGGTGCCGATGCCGCCCGGATGGCCGGTGCCCCAGGCCTTCAGCAGGTCCAGGGCCTCGGGCCCGCGAACCTCGCCGATGGGGATACGGTCGGGCCGCAGCCGCAGTGCCGAGCGGACGAGATCGGAGAGGGAGGCGACACCGTCTTTGGTGCGCAGGGCGACGAGGTTGGGTGCCGTGCATTGCAGCTCACGCGTATCCTCGATCAGCACGACGCGGTCGCCGCTGCCGGCGACTTCCGCCAGCAGGGCGTTGGTCAACGTGGTCTTGCCGGTGGAGGTGCCGCCGGCGACCAGGATGTTGAGCCGGCCCCTGACAGCGCGGCGCAGCGTCTCCGCCTGGGGCTCGGTCATGATGCCGGCGGCGACATAATCGGCGAGGGTGAAGACGGCGACGGCGGGCTTCCGGATCGAAAAGGCGGGACCGGAGACCACGGGCGGCAGCAGGCCTTCGAAGCGCTCGCCGGTCAGCGGTAGTTCGGCGGAAAGGCGAGGCGCGCCGGCATGGGTCTCGGCGCCGACGTGATGGGCGACCAGGCGAATGATGCGCTCGCCCTCGGCGGGAGAGAGGCGCTCGCCGGTCGGCGCCATGCCGCCGGCGAGGCGGTCGATCCAGAGGGAACCGTCCGGGTTCAGCATCACTTCCGCGATGCCGGGATCGTCGAGGAAGCCGGCGATGGCGGGGCCGAGTGCCGTCCGCAGCATGCGGGTGCTGCGGTCGAGTGCTGGCTGGCCAGACTGTTGAGACATCCGATCCCCCTCGCGTGACGCGACGGGGATGATTAGAGGGGGCAGGTTCCGGCCTGCTTCAACAAGGGGAATGGGGACGTCGTAGTCTGGCGTAGAAAGACTGGCGATTGGATCAGCCCGCGTCCTTGCCCTCGACATCGTCGGGGATTTCCTGGCGGAGCGCCGGGCCCCTGGCGAGGCGCCGGCCCAGCGCCGCGACGAAGGCATCGTAGCGCTCACCGCCCTTGGCCCGGGCGGCCGACTGAGTGGGTTCCGGCAGAGGCGGCGTGGCGATGAGCCAGTGGCGGATGAACAGGGCCATGGTCTCGACCGCGATGGTCTGATCCCGTTCCACGCGCTGCAACTGGCGGCCCAGATGATCGAGGCGGCGGGCCAGGGCCGCCTCCTGCTGCTCCGCGCCGTCGGGCGAGAGGAAGGAAGCGATCGCGGCTTCTGCGATCATGGAGAGGGACTGCTTGCGTCTCGCCGCGTAGTCGGCGAGCAGGCGCATCACGTCGGCGTCGAGATAGACCGAGAGCCTTTCTTTCTTCATGGGTCCCCCTCAGAGCTCGATGCCGTCGCCGGGGTCCATCGCCGCCTGGCGGGCAACTTGGCGCATGGCACGGCGCGCATTGCGCAGGCGGATGGCATCTTCGTCGGGATCGTCCGGCGGGTCGGGGTCGAACTCGTTGAGATCCTGTCTCGGGTTGGTGGCGACCTCCACCTCTTCCAGTTCCGGCTGGCGGCGCTGGCCGCCGCTGACCGCCTCGTCGTCGGTGAAGAGTGGGGCTTCCTCTGCTTGCTGGCGAGGTGACGGGCGGGAGGGAAGCGGCAAGCCGGTCCAGTCGTCTGGGCTCGGTTCGTTGCCGGTTCCGGTTGCCGGCGGCGGCAGGATCCGCTCCCGGAAGCGCCTGTCCTCGTAATAGCGGGTTTTGCGCGCCCGGATCGGCGGGATGCCGGCGACCATGACGATCGCGTCATTGGGCGGCAGTTGCATGATCTCGCCGGGGGTAAGCAGGGGGCGGGCTGTCTCGGCCCGGGAGATCATCAGATGGCCGAGCCAGGGGCTGAGCCGATGGCCCGCATAGTTCTTCATGGCGCGAAGCTCGGTCGCGGTGCCGAGGGCGTCGGAAACCCGCTTCGCCGTCCGTTCGTCGTTGGTCGCGAAGCTGACCCTGACGTGGCAGTTGTCCAGGATCGCATTGTTGGGGCCGTAAGCCTTCTCGATCTGGTTCAGGGACTGGGCGATCAGGAAGCTCTTCAGGCCGTAGCCTGCCATGAAGGCCAGCGCGCTCTCGAAGAAATCGAGCCGGCCGAGGGCCGGGAATTCGTCGAGCATCAGCAGAACCCGGTGGCGCTTCGCCTTCTGCTGCAGGTCCTCGGTCAGGCGCCGGCCGATCTGGTTCAGGATCAGGCGGATCAGCGGCTTGGTGCGGCTGATGTCGGACGGGGGCACCACCAGGTAGAGGGTGGCGGGGCGTCCGCCCGTGACGAGATCGGCGATCCGCCAGTCGCATTGCCGGGTCACCGCGGCGACCACAGGATCGCGATAAAGGCCCAAGAAGGACATGGCGGTGGAGAGCACGCCGGAGCGCTCGTTCTCGGACTTGTTGAGCAGTTCCCGGGCGGCCGAGGCCACCACAGGGTGCGGCCCGGCTTCGCCCAGGTGCCTGGTGGCCATCATGGCGGCCAGCGTTGCCTCGATCGGGCGCCGCGGATCGGACAGGAAGGCGGCGACGCCGGCGAGCGTCTTGTCCTTCTCGGCATAGAGGACGTGAAGGATGGCGCCGACCAGCAGGGAGTGGCTGGTCTTCTCCCAGTGGTTCCGCCGCTCGAGCGAGCCCTCGGGGTCGACCAGCACGTCGGCGACGTTCTGGACGTCCCGCACTTCCCATTCCCCGCGGCGGACTTCGAGCAGCGGGTTGTAGGCGGAGGACGCCGCATTGGTCGGATCGAACAGCAGCACCCGACCGTGCCGAGCCCGAAAACCCGCCGTCAGGGTCCAGTTCTCGCCCTTGATGTCATGGACGATCGCGGAGCCCGGCCAGGTCAGCAGGGTCGGTACCACGAGGCCGACACCCTTGCCCGATCGGGTCGGGGCAAAGCAGAGCACATGCTCGGGACCGTCGTGGCGGAGGTAGTCCCGCCCGAGACGGCCGAGCATCACACCGTCCGCGCCCGTCAGGCCGGCGGCGGCGATCTCCTCCAGTGTCGCCCAGCGGGCAGAGCCGTAGGTCGCGACGTTCTTCGCCTCCCGGGCTCGCCAGACCGACATGCCGATGGCGGTGACGATGGCGAGAAGGCCGCCCGAGGCGGCGATCAGGCCGCCGGTCTCGAAGATGCCAGGGGCATAGGCATCGAAGAAGTACCACCACCAGAACAGGGCCGGCGGGTAGTAGACCGGCATGCCGGCGAGGTGAAACCAGGGAGAGCCCAGCTGCGACTGGTAGCCGAGCTGCCAGGCGGTCCATTGCGTCGCACTCCAGATCGAGAGCAGGACGATCATAAAGACGGCCAGGATCTGGCCCCACAGGATCTTCGTCGCGGACATGGTGAACCCTGAAATCCGAAAAGACTTCAGGGTTCGAATATCAGCGCGCAAAACTCAAGGTGGCGGCCGGCGGGAAAGTGCAAACGGATAACTCTGCGTGAAATTTGATCGTGCCTTGCCGGAAGCCGCTGGGTGCAATGAACTCAATAGCCGGAGGCTCCCGTCGTCGCGGAATTGGTGGCCCGCGTCGTCAATTCGGCAGCAAGACTCTTCGACAAGTCGACAAGATGCTGACCACTTGAGATCGCGAACCAAACAAATAGTCCGGCGCCCAACGCATGTGGCAGGGTCATCCAAGCCTTGAGTCCTTTCAACGTCGATATCGCAAGAAATGCCGCCGCGGCACACAGCAAGCTGACGGTGACAATGGTGCTGTAAAGTGCTGCGCTTCCGTATATGGCGGCGACGGGCTTGTCGGACAGAGCTTGGGGCAGGGCTGATACGACGATCAACGTCAGAGATCCCGCCCCTGCTGCAAGGGTGAAGAGGAACACCGATAAGACTCGCATCGATTTCAGGAACTCTGGCTTTACTTCATTCGACAACGCGGCCAATTTTACCTCCTATTATGAAGACTACGTCAGTCCTCTGTGAACGTTCTGGCAATCTGGTCCTGGAGCGGTTTCACGAAGTAGCTGAGGATGGTCCGCGAGCCGGTTTCGACGAGGATCTCGGCCGGCATGCCCGGCTTGAGCATGGAAGCGATGGCGGGTGGCAGGGCCGCGCGCTCGACGCGGATGCGGGCCAGATAGTGCGAGCGGCCGGTCTGGGGGTCGGTGATCGCATCCGGGGAGACAGTGTCGACCGTGCCTCGGGTCTCCGGCGTCGTGCGCTGATCGAAGGCCGGAAAGCGGACCCGGGCCATCAGGCCGCTCGCGACCTGGTCGATATCGGCGGGTGCGATCTGCGCTTCGACTGTCATGCGGTCTTGTTCCGGCACGATCAGCATCAGGGTCTCGCCGGCGCCGATCACGCCGCCCGAGGTGTGGACGACCGATTCATGGACCACGCCCGCGGCCGGCGAGGGGATGTCGATCCGGTGCAATTGGTCTTCCGCGGCAATCCTTCGTTCCGCGAGTTCGGCCAGCTTCGCGTCGACGTCCCGCAATTCCGACAAGACGTCCTTCAGGTGCTGCGTATCGACCTGGAGCACCTGCAGTTCGAGTTCGGCGATCTTCTGCTTGGTCTCGGCGACCGCGGAGAGCAACTGGCCGCGCTCGCCCGCGATCCGCGCCTGATCCCGTTCCAGCGCCTTGAGGCGCGACAGGGGCACCAGGTTCTGCTTGTGCAGTGTCCGGATCCCCGTGAGTTCCTCGGCGATGAGCGACAATTCGCGGTCCTTGGCGATGATCTGGGCCTTCAGGCCGTCGATGTTCTGGGTTGCCTGGGCGACCTGTTCCCGCAGCCGGGCGACCTCGCCGTCACGCGAGGCCCTGAGTGCCATCAGGACCCGCAGTTCCGCCGTCCAGGCGTCGGCGGCCTCGGCGCCTTCCGTGGGCATCGGGTCGGGTCGGTCGAGGCCGTCGCGCTCGGCGATCAGGCGGAGCCGGCGTGCCGTCAGCGACAGGATCTGGCTTCGGACGATGCCGAGGCTCGCTTCCGCCTGGGTGCCATCGAGCCGGATCAGAACCTGGCCGGCTTCCACCCGATCGCCGTTGCGGGCCAGGATCGCACCGACGATGCCGCCTTCCAGGTGCTGCACGCGCTTGACGTCGGATTCGACGACGACCCGGCCCTGGGCGACCACGGCGCCGGCGATCTCGGCAAAGGCGCTCCAGGCGATCAGGCCAGCGAAGATCCCGAGCACGAGGCCGAGGCCGACCAGGGCATGACGGCGCAAGCTGCGCTCGATAGCCATCAGCCGGTGCTCCGGGCTGGGGCCGGGGCCGTGCGGGGCGGCGCCAGGATACGCTGGAGGATTTCGTCTTTGGGGCCGAAGGCCTTCACCGTGCCGTCGGCGAGCATCAGGACCTTGTTGGCATGGGCCAGGGCCGAGGGCCGGTGGGCGACGATCAGAACGATGGCGCCACCCGCCCTGGCGCGGGCGATCCCGGCCGCCAGCGCGGCCTCGCCCTCGGCATCGAGATTGGCGTTCGGTTCGTCCAGCAGGATCAGGAAGGGATCGCGGAACAGGGCGCGGGCCAGCGCCACCCGCTGGCGCTGACCGGCCGACAGGGCGGCACCGCCTTCGCCGATCTCGGTGTCGTAGCCGGCGGCGAAGCCGCGTACCATCCGGTCGACCCCGGCCGCGGCTGCCGCCTCGAGGATGGCGGGCGTGGCCGCCGCCGGATCGAAACGGGCGATGTTCTCGGCGATGGTGCCGGCCAGTAGGCCGACCGCCTGGGGCAGATAGCCGATGAAGCGCCCCGCCGCCGGCCGGGACCATTGCGAGAGTTCCGCGCCGTCGAGGCGGACGCTGCCCCGCGCCGGCGGCCAGAGCCCGGCGAGGCTGCGGATCAGGGTCGACTTGCCGGAACCGGAAGGCCCGATCACACCGAGGACGTCGCCGGCTTCTAGCCGGAAGGAGATGTCGTGCAGGATGACTTGGCGGGTGCCAGGAGCGGCGACCGCCAGCCCGGTCACCGCCAGGCTCTCTCGGGGGCGCGGCAGGTCGAGCCCGGCGGCCCGGGCGGGAAAGGCCGCGAGTAGCGTGTCGATCCGCCGCCAAGCCTGGCGGGCGGCGACGAAGCCGCGCCAATGGCCGATCGCCAGCTCGACCGGTGCCAGGGCACGGCCGAGCATGATCGACGAGGCGATGATGACGCCGCCGGTGGCATCGCCCTCGATCACCAGATAGGCGCCGAGGGCCAGCATCAGGGATTGCAGCAGCAGGCGGAAGCTCTTCGACAAGGTGCCGAACAGCGACACGGTATCGCCGCTGCCGAGCATGGCCGCGCTCGCGGCGTCGCTCACGGCATGCCAGCGGGCCCGTAGCCCCTCGGCCATGCCGAGGGCGACCACCGCTTCGCTGTGCAGCATCGCGGCATCGCTGGCCGCCTGGGCGCGGGCGGCGAGC
>JAYSCC010000103.1:0-8046 GCA_041915065.1 Zavarzinia sp. | reverse complement strand
CAGTCGCGCGACGAGCCGGTGCCATATTCCTTGCCGGCGACGACGATCAGGGGCACGCCGGCCTTCTGATACTTCATCGAGGCGTCGTAGATGGCTTCGGCCTTCGGCTCGGCGATGGTCTCGCCGGGCTTGCCGAAATATTTGGTCACGCCGCCTTCGGTGCCGGGCACCAGTTCGTTCTTGATGCGGATGTTGGCGAAGGTGCCGCGCATCATCACTTCGTGGTTGCCGCGACGGGCGCCGTACTGGTTGAAGTCGGCCACGTCGACCTTGTTCTTGACCAGATACTTACCGGCCGGGCTGTCCTTCTTGATGTTGCCGGCGGGCGAGATGTGGTCGGTCGTGATCGAGTCGGCGAACATCGCCAGGATGCGGGCGCCGACCACTTCCGAGACGGCCTTGGGGGTCGCCGGCATCTTGTCGAAATAGGGCGGGTTCTGGATATAGGTCGACTTGTTGTTCCAGTCGTAGGTCTGGGACTCGGTGGTCTTGACCTTCTTCCAGTTGCTGTCGCCGCCGAAGACGTCCTTGTACTGGGTGCGGAACTGGGCCGCGGTCACGCACTTGCGGACGGTATCGGTGATCTCCTGGTTGGACGGCCAGATGTCCTTCAGGTAGACCGGCTTGCCGCCCTTGCCCATGCCGATCGGGTCCTTGGTCAGGTCGATCTTCAGCGAGCCAGCGATCGCATAGGCGACCACCAGCATGGGCGAGCCCAGATAGTTCGCCTTCACCAGCGGGTTGACGCGGCCTTCGAAGTTGCGGTTGCCCGAGATCACGGCACCGGCGACCAGGTCGCCCTTGGTGACCGCTTCGGCGACTTCCTCCGGCAACGGGCCGGAGTTGCCGATGCAGGTGGTGCAGCCGTAACCGACCAGGTTAAAGCCGAGCTTGTCGAGCGCCTTGTCGACGCCGGCCTTGGCCAGATAGTCGGTGACGACCTTGGAGCCCGGCGCCAGCGAAGTTTTCACCCAGGGCTTCACCTTGAGGCCGGCGGCGACGGCATTGCGGGCCAGCAGGCCGGCGCCCAGCATCACGCTCGGGTTCGAGGTGTTGGTGCAGGAGGTGATGGCGGCGATGGTCACATGGCCGTGGTCGACCTCGTACTTGCCGCTCTTCACCTTGACCGGCTGGCTCTCCTTGCCGGCCTTGTCGAAGCCGGGCTTCGGCTTCACCAGCTCGGCCATGAAGTTTTCGGCGATACCCGACAGGGGCACGCGGTCCTGCGGACGGCGCGGGCCGGCGAGCGAGGGCTCGACCGACGAGATGTCCAGCTCGAGGGTCGAGGTGAACACCGGATCCTTGCTGCGCGAGGTGCGCCACAGGCCGTTGGCCTTGGCATATTCCTCGACCAGGGCGACCCGGCCGGGCTTGCGGCCGGTCGACTTCAGGAAGGCGATGGTTTCGGCATCGATCGGGAAGAAGCCGCAGGTGGCGCCATATTCCGGCGCCATGTTGGCGATCGTGGCGCGGTCGGCGAGCGAGAGCTGGTCGAGGCCCGGGCCGTAGAATTCGACGAACTTGCCGACCACGCCGTGCTTCCGGAGCATCTGGGTCACGGTCAGCACGAGGTCGGTCGCGGTGGTGCCTTCCTTGAGCTTGCCCTTCAGCTTGAAGCCGACCACTTCGGGGATCAGCATCGAGATGGGCTGGCCCAGCATCGCGGCCTCAGCCTCGATGCCGCCGACGCCCCAGCCGAGGACCGCGAGGCCGTTCACCATGGTGGTGTGGCTGTCGGTGCCGACCAGCGTGTCCGGATAGGCGACGGTGGTGCGGCCTTCCTTGGCGGTCCACACGGTCTGCGCCAGATATTCCAGGTTCACCTGGTGGCAGATGCCGGTGCCCGGGGGCACGACGCGGAAATTGTTGAACGCCTGCTGGCCCCAGCGCAGGAAGCCGTAACGCTCTGCATTACGCTCGTATTCCAGCTTCACGTTGTCCTTGAAAGCGGACTTGGAGCCGAACTCGTCGACGATCACGGAATGGTCGATCACGAGGTCGACGGGCGAGAGCGGATTGATCTTGTTCGGATCGCCGCCCATGTTGGCCATGGCGTCGCGCATCGCGGCGAGATCGACCACGGCGGGCACGCCGGTGAAGTCCTGCATCAGCACGCGGGCGGGGCGGAAGGCGATTTCGCGGTCGGACTTCTTGTCCTTCAGCCAAGCCGCGACGGCCTTGATGTCGTCGACGGTGACGGTGGTGCCGTTCTCGTTACGCAGCAGGTTCTCGAGCAGGACCTTGAGCGAAACCGGGAGGAGCGACAGGTCGCCCAATTCCTTCTCGGCGGCCTTGAGGCTGAAATAGTCGTAGGAAGTCTTGCCGACGGTCAGTTTCTTGCGGGTCTTCAGGCTGTCGAGCGAGGGCACGGAGCAACTCCATGAATGGGCGGGGCAGTGGTCGAACATTCCTGCCGGGCGGGCCAAACGAGTCCGATGGCGATCGGGCTCTTCGATCGGTTGCGAGCATAGTGAGGCGCGCCGCGGTCGTGAAGTCCCGACAATGGTCGTGGCTGCCGCTTTTGCGCGATTTTTCTGGTCCCCGTGCCGGCCTTGCCTATGATGCGCGCCGAGAAGTGCTCTGAGGGAGACCGAACAATGGCCGTTCATGTCGAGACCAGCGGTCCCGTCACCACGATCATTCTCTCGCGGCCGCATGCGAAAAACGCCGTCGACCGGCCGACCGCCGAAGCCCTGGCCGACGCCTTCCGCGCCTTCGATGCCGACGAGGAAGCCCGCGTCGCCGTGCTCTGGGGCGATCACGGCACCTTCTGCGCCGGTGCCGACCTCAAATCCTTCGCGACCGGCGAGAACACGAACCGGACCCAGCCGGACGGCGACGGCCCGATGGGGCCGACCCGCCTCGACCTCTCGAAGCCGGTGATCGCCGCGATCTCGGGCTATGCCGTCGCCGGCGGGCTCGAACTCGCCCTCTGGGCCGACATGCGCATCGCCGAAGAGGATGCCGTGCTCGGCGTGTTCTGCCGGCGCTTCGGCGTGCCGCTGATCGACGGCGGCACCGTGCGCCTGCCGCGCATCATCGGCCAGGGCCGCGCCCTCGACCTGATCCTGACCGGCCGCCCCGTCGATGCCGCCGAGGCGCTTTCGATGGGCCTGATCAATCGCGTGGTGCCCAAGGGCGAAGCGCGCGCCGCCGCCGAGAAACTGGCGGCCGAGATTGCCGCCCTGCCCCAGGCCTGCATGCGCTTCGACCGCCGCTCGGTCTATGAACAATGGAACCTGTCGCTCGACAGCGCGCTGCAGAACGAATTCTATCTCGGCATGCAGTCGCTCGAACATGCCGCCGAAGGCGTCGCCCGCTTCATGGAAGGCGCCGGCCGCGGGGGCACCAAGGTCGACTGATCGCATCATGCTGGCAACCGAAGCACTCGGCGTCATCCGCGGCGAAAGAGCCGTGCTGGCCGGCATCGAGCTCACCGTCGAAGCGGGCGAGGCGCTGGTCCTGCGCGGGCCGAACGGCGCCGGCAAGTCGACCCTGCTGCGCCTGCTCGCCGGCCTGCTCGCCCCTGCCACCGGACGGATTACCTGGGACGGCCGCCCGATCGACGAGGACCGCGAGGCGCACGGCCGGCGGCTTCGCTATGCCGGCCATGGCGACGCCCTGAAATTCGCCCTGACCGCGCGCCAGAACCTGGAATTCTGGGCCCGCTTCGAAGGCACGCCGGTCGCCGCCGTGGACACGGCCCTCGACCGTCTTGGCCTCGGCGCGCTCGGCGAATTGCCGGCCGGCATTCTCTCGGCCGGGCAGAAGCGTCGCCTCGGCCTCGCCCGCCTGGCGCTGGCGCCGCGCCCGCTCTGGCTCCTGGACGAGCCGACGGTGAGCCTCGACGCCGCCTCGGTCGAGGTCCTGGCCGGCCTGATCTGGGAGCATCGCGCGGCCGGCGGCATGGTCGTCGTCGCCACCCACGACGGCCTGGCCCTGCCCAACGCCCGCACCTTCACCCTGGAGAAGGCGGCATGACCGGAGCCTTTCTCGCCATCCTCCGCCGCGACCTACGCCTCGCCTTCGCGCAAGGCGGTTCGGTCGGCCTCGTCATCGGCTTCTTCGTGATCGCGGCAACCCTGTTCCCGCTCGCCGCCGGGCCGGAGCGGCAGGAACTGGCCCGGGTGGCACCCGCGGTGATCTGGATCGGCGCCCTGCTGGCGACCCTTCTCTCGCTCGACCGGCTGTTCCAGGCCGACCTCGAAGACGGCAGCCTCGACCTCCTCATGGTCGGCGGCCAGCCGGGCAGCGTCGTGGTCTTCGCCAAATGCATGGCCCATTGGCTCTCGACCGGGCTGCCCCTGGTGGTCGCCTCGCCCTTGCTCGGCATCTTGCTCGGGCTCGAGCCGGCCTCGATCGTCATGCTGGCCAAGACGCTGGCGCTCGGCACGCCCACGCTGTCGCTGATCGGGGCGGTGGGCGCCGGGCTCACCGTGGGGGTCCGGCGCGCCGGGATCTTGATCGCCGTGCTCGTCCTGCCGCTCTATGTTCCGGTGCTGATTTTCGGGGCGGGCGCGGTCAATCTGGCCGGCCTCGGGCTCGCCACCGGGCCCAGCCTCGCCCTGCTCGGCGCCATCCTCCTGGTCAGCCTGCCGGTCGGCACGCTGGGAGCAGCTGCGGCACTGCGCCTCGCTGTACTTTGAACATGATCTAGATCATGTTGTGGCCCGGGGCAGTCAGGGATAAACCATCACCATGTTGACGCGCCTCGCCAACCCGACCCGCTTCGTCCGCCTCGCCGACCGGCTGCTGCCGTGGCTGATCGGCGCCATGACGATCGCCTTCGTGGTCGGCCTGGTCTGGGGCCTCGGTTTCGCGCCGCCCGACTACCAGCAGGGCGACACCGTCCGCATCATGTATGTCCATGTCCCGGCCGCCTGGCTCGCCATGTTCGGCTATAGCTTCATGGCGGTCGCCAGTTTCGTCGCCCTGGTCTGGAAGCATCCGCTGGCCGATGTCGCGGCCAAGGCGGCGGCGCCGATCGGGGCCGGCTTCTGCCTGGTCGCGTTGGTCACCGGCTCGCTCTGGGGCGCGCCCATGTGGGGCACCTGGTGGGTCTGGGATGCCCGGCTCACCTCGATGCTGGTGCTGTTCTTTCTTTATGTCGGCTATATCGCCCTCTGGTCGGCGATCGACGAGCCGGAACGGGCGGCCAAGGCTGCCGCCATCCTGGCCCTCGTCGGCGCCGTCAACGTGCCGATCGTGAAATTCTCGGTCGACTGGTGGTCGACCCTGCACCAACCCTCGTCGATCATGCGCATGGACGGGCCGTCGGTCGACCCCACCATCCTGTGGCCGCTGCTGATCAACGCGCTCGCCTTCCAGCTCTATTTCGTGGTCGTCCTGCTGTGGCGCATGAAGGCCGAGCTGATCGCCCGCCGCGTGCGCGCCCTGACCCTCGGCCTGGCCGCCCGGGAAGCCTGAGACTATGGACAAGATCGCCGATTTCCTCGCCATGGGTGGCTATGCCGCCTTCGTCTGGCCGTCCTTCGCCCTGACCTTCCTGGTCGTCGTCGTGCTCGCGGTGACCAGCCGGCGGGCGCTGAAGCAGGCCCAGGCCCGGCTCGACCTGCTGGAGCAATCCAGGCCCGCGCGCCGTCCGCGCGGCGCCGGCCAGGGGCGCGCGGCATGACGCCCCGCAAGCGCCGCCGCCTGATCATCGGCCTCGCCGGCCTCGCCGGCCGCGGTGCCGCGGCGGCCCTGGGGCTGACCTCACTGGGCGACCAGCTCGTCTTCTTCCTGTCGCCGACCGAGATCGTCACCAAGGCGCCGCCGCCGAGCCAGCGGATCCGCGTCGGCGGCCTGGTCGAACAAGGCTCGGTGTCACGCAGCGCCGACGGCACCACAGTAACCTTCAAGATTACCGACCTCACGACCAGCCTGTCCGTCACCTATCACGGCATCCTCCCGGCCCTGTTCCGCGAGGGCCAGGGCGTGGTCGCCGAAGGCAACCGCCAGCAGGACGGCAGCCTGCTCGCCGCCGAAGTGCTGGCCAAGCACGACGAGACCTATATGCCGAAGGAAGTGGTCGAAGCCCTGAAGGCCTCCGGACGCTGGAAGGAAGGCGACCCGGTGCCCGCCACCGCCCACCCCGGAACCACCGCCCCCGGAATCACCTCTCCCGGAAACCAGGGAACGGCCAAGCCATGATCGCCGAACTCGGTCATTTCGCCCTGATCCTCGCCTTCACCGTGGCCTGTGCCCAGGGCACCGTGCCCCTGATCGGCGCCTGGCGCGGCCACCTGCCCTCGATCCGCCTGGCCGACACCGCGGCGGTCCTGCAATTCTTGCTGGTGGCCGGCGCCTTCGCCGCCCTGATGCACGCCTATGTGACGTCCGACTTCTCGGTCGCCAACGTCTATGCGAACAGCCATTCCAAGAAGCCGCTGCTCTACAAGATCACCGGCCTGTGGGGCAATCACGAGGGCTCGTTGCTGCTCTGGGCCTTCATGCTGAGCCTGTTCGGCGCCATGGTCGCCCTCTTCGGCCGCAACCTGCCGGACAGTTTCCGGGCCCGGGCGCTGGCGGTTCAGGGCCTGGTCGGCGTCGGCTTCATGGCCTTCATGATCTTCA
Organism: Zavarzinia sp.; assembly: GCA_041915065.1. GTDB lineage: Bacteria > Pseudomonadota > Alphaproteobacteria > Zavarziniales > Zavarziniaceae > Zavarzinia. The sequence continues at coordinate 1,470 of JAYSCC010000103.1, read as the reverse complement.
CCTCGAACCCCTTCCTACGCATGGATCCGGCGCCGCTGGAAGGCCAGGGGCTCAATCCGATCCTGCAGGACCCGGGCCTCGCCTTCCACCCGCCCTTCCTCTATGCCGGCTATGTCGGCATTTCGATCGCTTTCTCCTTCGCCGTCGCCGCCCTGATCGAGGGCCGCGTGCCGCCCTCCTGGGCGCGCTGGGTCCGGCCCTGGACGCTGGCGGCCTGGGCCATGCTGACGATCGGCATCACCGGCGGTTCCTACTGGGCCTATTACGAACTGGGCTGGGGCGGCTTCTGGTTCTGGGACCCGGTCGAGAACGCCTCGCTGATGCCCTGGCTGGCAGCCACCGCCCTGCTCCATTCCGCGATCGTGGTCGAAAAGCGCGACACCTTGAAGAGCTGGACCATCCTGCTCGCGATCCTGGCCTTCTCGCTCTCCCTGCTCGGCACCTTCCTGGTCCGTTCGGGCGTGCTCACCTCGGTCCATGCCTTCGCCTCGGACCCGACGCGCGGCTTCTTCATCCTGGTCTTCCTCGGTGCGGTCACCGGCGGCGCCTTGATGCTCTATGCGATCCGGGCACCCGCCCTGAAACCCGGTGGCCTGTTCCAGACCATCAGCCGCGAAGGCGCCCTGGTCCTCAACAACCTCCTCCTGGCGACCGCGACCGCGACCGTGCTGCTCGGCACGCTCTATCCCTTGATCCTCGACGTGCTGACCGGCACCAAGGTCTCGGTCGGCCCGCCCTTCTACAATGCGACCTTCATGCCGCTCATGGTGCCCCTCATCGTGGCGCTGGGCATCGGGCCCTTGCTGCCGTGGAAGCGCGGCGATCTCTTCGCCGTGCTCGACCGGCTGAAGTTCATCGCCCTCGCCTCGGTCGTCGCCGCCGCCCTGGTGCTGTGGCTCACCATGGACGCGCCCTTGATGGCGATCGTCGCCTTCGCCTTCGCCTTCTTCCTGGCCGGCAGCGTGATCCTCGAATTCATCGACCGCGTGCGGCTCCGCCAGCTCGGGCTGGCCGGCGCCTTCCGCCGGCTCTTCACCCTGCCGCGCGGCGCGATCGGCATGACCCTGGCGCACTTCGGCATGGCCGTCTCGGTGATCGGCATCGCCGCCGCCACCGGCTTCGCGCAGGAACATCTGGGTGTCATGAAGGCGGGCGACACGCTCGACTTCGGCGGCTACCACCTGACCTTCAAGGGCGTCGAGCAGGTTCCCGGCCCGAACTACACGGCCGCCCGCGGCACCTTCGAGGTCGAGGGCGTGGGCACGCTCCAGCCCGAGACCCGGCGCTTCACGGCACCGCCGATGGAGACCACCGAATCGGCGATCCATTCGACCCCCTGGGGCGATCTCTATGTCGTGGTCGGCGACAAGGCCGGCGATGGCTATGCCACGCGGATCTATTGGAAGCCCTTCGTGATCTGGATCTGGGCCGGCGGCGTGATCATGGCGCTCGGCGGCTTCGTCTCGCTCT
>JAYSCC010000102.1:0-8156 GCA_041915065.1 Zavarzinia sp. | reverse complement strand
GGTCGATGCCCTGGTCGCCCAGGCCCAGGCCACGGTCGCTGCGGCCACGCCACCGCCGGTGCCGGCCCCCGCTGCGGCGGCGACGCCGACGATCGAAGAACAGAGCGCCATCGTCGGCTATGCCATGCGCCTCGCCTATCTCGGGCGGACCCAGGGCACCCGGGCGCCCGACGTGTTCAAGGCCTGGACCTCCGACCGCGATACGACGCGGCCCAACATCCCGGCGCTCGACGTTCGCGTGCTGCTGACCAAGAACCAGCTCTCCGACCTCGCGACGGCGCTTCGGCTGATCCTCGACAAGGGCGAGCAGAGCCGCCTTTCGCCCCAGGATTTCTTCGCCGAACTGCGCTCGGCCGCCGCCGCCACGGCGCGCGATCCGTCCCAGGTGCGCCAGGTCGGCAACCTGGGCGACCTGCTCGGCGAATATCTCCAGGACCTGCCCTATAAGAGCCAGGTGCTCGGCCTCGGCGAATCCGAATGGCTCGCCATGGGGCCCTCGGCCCAGCGCGAGATCCTGGACACGATCGAAGCCAAGCTCCGCCTCTATGCCGAATTCGATGCGACGCCGGCCCTCTGGGTCTCCTTCGGCGAGGGCCAGGCGGCGGGCGATTCCTATTATCCCGTGCCCTTGGAGGCGCTGCCCTGATGGCCGTGATCGAGGTCGAAGACCTCGCCTATGGCTGGCAAGGGGAGGGCGGCACTTACCGGGTCGAGATCGCCGCCCTGTCGATCGCGCCGGACAGCCGGATCCTGCTGAGCGGGCCGTCCGGTTCGGGCAAGAGCACGCTGATCGACGTCCTCGCCCTGGCGCTGGCGCCGGAAAAGGCGCGGCGCTTCACCCTGAACATGGACGGCACGCCGGTCGACCTCGTCCGCTTGTGGCAGCGCGGCGGCCGGGGGCGGGAGGCGCTGGCCCGGCTGCGCGCGCGCCTGATCGGCTATGTGCCGCAGACCGGCGGCCTGCTGCCCTATCTGACGGTCGAAGCCAATATCGCGCTGACGCAGCACCTGTCCGGCCGGCCGGACAGGGCGCGGATCGAGGATCTGGCGCAAAGGCTCGACATCGCCGACCTCTTGCCCCGCATGCCGGAGAGCCTGTCGGTCGGCCAGCGCCAGCGGGTCGCGATCGCAAGGGCGCTCGCCCATCGCCCGCTTCTGGTGCTCGCCGACGAACCGACCGCCTCGGTCGATCCGGTTCGGGCGGCGGCGATCCTCGATCTCCTGTTCGAGGCTTCGGCCGGTTCGGCCCTGGTGATCGCCAGCCATGACGCGGATAGCCTCTCGGGGCGTGCGCCCTTGCGCCTGTCGCCCCGGATCACGGCGGGGGCGGGGGGCACCACCGCGGTCTTCGCGCCATGCTGAGCCTTCGCCTGGCGCTCGCCGACCTCTGGCACGAGCGGGGCCTCGCCGCCTGTTTCATGGTGGCACTGGCGGCGATCATGGCGCCGCTTCTGGTCCTGCTGGGTTTGAAGACAGGGGTGGTCGACACCCTGCGCAGCCAATTGTTGCAGGACCCGCGGATGCGGGAAGTCTCCTCCCTCGGCAATCGCACGCTGGAGGCGGGCGAGATCGAGGCGCTGGGCAAATTGCCCGGCGTCGTCTTCATCGTCGGCCGCACCCGGCAGTTGGCCGCCACCGCGACACTGGCGCGGGCGGACGGCAGCGGCGCCCTGACCGCCGAACTGGTGCCGAGCGGGCCGGGCGACCCCCTGATCGCCCCTGTGGCGGCCCCGGTGGGCGACGACCAGCTCGTCCTGGCGGCGCCGACGGCGGAACACCTGGGCCTCACCCCGGGTGACAAGATCCGCCTCGCTGTACAGCGCCGCTTGGGCGATACGGTCGAAGGCAAGAGCCTGACCCTGACGGTCGCCGGCGTCGCGCCGCTCACCGCCTTCGGGCGCGACGGCGCCTTCGTTTCCCTGCCGCTGCTGGCGGCCCTGGAAGACTACCGCGACGGCCGGCCGGTGCCGCGCTTCGGCTGGGACGGGCCGAATACGCTGGCGATCCGGGCCTATGCCGGCTTCCGCGCGGTCGCCGCCGACCTGGAGACGGTGGCTACGGTCGCCGCCGGCTTCGAAGCGAAAGGCTATACGGTGACGACCCGGGCCGATGAGATCGAGACGGTGCTGCGCCTCGATCGCAACCTGACCGCCATTTTCCTCATTGTCGCGGTAATCGGCGGGGCCGGCTTCGCCGTCTCGCTCGGCGCCAGCCTGATCGGCCATGTCGCGCGGAAGCGGGGCGAATTGGCGCTGCTCCGCCTCATGGGGCTGTCGCTCCGGGGCATGGCGGGATACCCCTTGTTTCAAGGCTTGGCCGTAGCACTCGCCGGCAGCGCGCTTGCCGTCGGCACTTTCTTCGGCGGGGCGGCGGTGATCAATGCGCGCTTTTCGGCCGGGCTGCCGGGGGGCGAGGATCTGTGCCGGCTCGGCCCCGAGCAGGTGGCGGCGGTGGTCGGCCTCGCCGTCCTGGTCGCCCTGGTGTCGGCCGGGGCGGCGGGCATCGCGGCGGCAAGGGTCGAACCGGGGGAGGGGATGCGCCATGGCTAGAGCCGTCGGTTTGGCACTCGCCCTTCTGCTGTTGCCGGCCGCGGCCGTCGCTGCGGACTGGGACGCCAAATATTGGAACCCCCAGGCGGCGACGGACGATGTCGTGCTGCCCATGCCCTGCGGCAGTGCCAGGGCCTTTCGTGTGGTCGAGACGCCGGCCGGCGATGCCGCGGCGGGGCCGCTGGATGACCGCCAGGTGACCCTCGGCGTCAGCGATCCCGAGACGGATTATGTCGAGCACAGCCGCAAGGACTATCTGGCCGGCGGCCTCCTGGACAGCAAAGGCAGGCGCCGTTTCCTGATCGGCAAATACGAGGTCACGGCGGACCAATATGCCGCCGTCACCACCGGCCAATGCCCCGCGCCGTCGATGCAGGGGCGCCTGCCGGCGGTCAATCTCTCCTGGTTCGACGGTGTCGGCTTCGCCGAGAAATACACCGAATGGCTGCTCGCCAATGCCAAGGGCAGCCTGCCCAAACAGGGCGACACCACGGCCTTCCTGCGCCTGCCGACCGAAGCCGAATGGGAATTCGCCGCCCGGGGCGGGGCCGCGGTTTCCGAAGCCGATTTCCGCGCCCGTACCTTCCCGATGCCGGAAGGGGCCGCGGCTTACGCCTGGATCAACGGGCCGGCCTCGGCCGACGGGCAGTTGCACCCGGTCGGCCTGCTGAAGCCCAATCCCCTCGGCCTCTACGATGTGCTTGGCAATGCCGCGGAATGGGTGCTGGAGCCCTATCGCCTGGTCCGGGTCGCGCGGCTGCACGGCCAGGCCGGCGGCCAGATCGCCCGGGGCGGCGATTTCCGCACGGCGGAGGGGCGGCTCCGTTCCTCGCTCCGGCTCGAGATTCCGCCCTATGACGCCGCCACGGGCAAGGCGACGCGGCTGCCCACCGTGGGCTTCCGCCTGGTCGTCTCGGCCCCCGTCTCGGTCAGCCAGTCGCGCATCCAGGCGCTCCGCGATGCCTTCGTGGCGATCCAGCGCGGCCGGGCGGGGGAGACCGATCCGATCGCCCTGCTGCGCCGCCTGTCCGACGATGCCACCGATCCCGACATGCGGCGGGCGGTCGACACGATCGCCGATGCCCTGGGGGCGGAGCGGGCGGCCCGGGACGAGGCCGAGACGCGCTCGGCCAAATCGACCATCTATGCCGCCGCGGCCATGATCCGCTCGATCCGTGACCTCGACCGCCGGCTCGCCCCCGTGAAGGCCCGTTGGGAACTGGCGGAACGCTCGAGGTCCAGCAATCCGGCCGACGCCGACGAATGGAAGACCCTCTACGAGACGACGCAACAGGCCCTCGACATCTCAAAGCGGGCCTATCGTGATATCCTGGTGCAGACGGCGGACGATGCCGATGCCGCCCGCCTGGCCAAGGCGCTGGGCGTGGCGACGGCGGATTTCGAGGCCCAGGGGCTTGCCAGTTTCAGCCGTTTCGCCAAGCTCTTTGTGGCTCAAGTCACTGACTATGCGGCGCATCCGTCGCAGAATGACGATCGCTGGTATCGTCAGTTGTTGGAATAGGGCGGAACCCGGTCGCGGCCCGGCCGTTGGTTCCACGAGCGATTGGATCGGGAGGTCGGCATGGTTCGGCGGCGTTCGCGCCATTTGGTTCGTCTGGGCGGCACGCTCGCACTGGCGGCGGCGTTCGGACTCGCGGGCTGCGCTTCCGGGGGGCGCTACGGCGATTCCTATGGCGACCCCTATGGCGGCAGCTATTACGACCAGTCCTTGACTCCGGCCCAGTCGGCCCTGCGGTCGCAGACCGACCGCTTCAACGAGACCGTGGGAACCGGTGCGGTCGCGGGTGCGCTTCTCGGCGCCCTGATCGGTGCTGCCGCTGATCCGCATCATGCCGGCCGCGGGGCGGCCATCGGCGCGGTCGCTGGCGGCCTGGTCGGCGGTGCCTCCGGCTATTACATCGCGACCCAGAACGAGCAATATGCCAACCAGGAGCAGGCGCTGGACGCCCGCATCCAGGCGGCCCAGAACGAAGCCCAGTCCTATCGCCAGATCGCCCAATCCTCGGCCCGGGTGGCGGCGGAGAACCGCCAGCGCATCGCCCAGCTCGAGCAGCAGTATCGCCGCGGCCAGATCAGCGCCAAGGATTTCGCCGCACGCACCGAAGTGATGAACGAAGACCTGCAACGCATGGACGAGGCGCTCTCCAACGCCAACGACGTGCGCCAGAAGATGGGCCAGGACGCCGCTTATGCCGGGCCGCAGGATCGCTCCGTGCTCGGCCAGGCCAATGCCGACATCGGCCGTTCTCAGGCCGAGATCGCGCGCAGCCGTGATGAGCTGGCGCGCGCCCTGGCGGCCGTGCCGGATGCCTAGGATGAACTATTGGCCGCTGCTGGCCGGCGCCCTGTTGCTCGGCGCCTGCGCTCGCGATCCGAATCCGGCTTCGGCCGGCTATTTCTCCGGCCTCGGCAATGTGCTGGACGGCACCTACGACCAGCGCGTCGCCGAACGCCAAGCCGATGCCGCCAGGGCCGAGCAGATGGCGCAGGAGATGCAGGCCCGCGCCGCCCAGTCCCGCTCGGACGCGGCGGTGACCAGCGCCCAGGTCGACGCGCTCCGCGCCCGCAATGCCAAGCAGAAGGCAGAGCTGAACCGGCTCCAGGCCGCCTACGAGCGGGCGCGCCAGAACCGCAACGCCCGGGCCGCCGAACTCGATGCCGCCCAGGCCCAGCTCGACGCCGCGCGCCGCCGCCAGCGCGAACTGGAGCAGCACCCGCCCGCCGATCCTGCCGAGCGTGCCCGTCAGCAGGCCGAATTGGACCAGCAGTTGAAGGCGCTAGACGACCTCATCCTGCATTCGACCCGGGCCGAGTGATCCCATGCGGCTCCTGGCGGTGGCCTTGTGCCTCTTCGCCGGCACGGCGGCTGCCGAGCAGAAAGTCTATCCGATGGGCGGTTTCGGTACCGAAGCCGGCCCGATGGAGGCGATTCCGCCGATGGTGGCCGTCGGCGCCGCGCAGGCCTGCGCCGGCCGCGCCAGCTGCCGGCTGAACCAGGCCAGGGATGCCGGGACGGACGCTGCCGGTCACGCCCTGGTGGTGGTCGAACTCCGCTTCGCCATGGCGGATGCGGTGAAGGCAGGGGCGACCGCCGAAGCCGGCTGCATCGAGCCCGACGGATCTTACGACGGCGGCACCGAATGGCACCTGCTGGTCGACGGCAAGCCGGGCGCCAAGCTGCTCACCCTGTGCAACGACGGCTATGGCACCGCCGGCATCGGGGAAGACGAGATCATCGTCACCCCGAACCACATCACCCATGTCCAGGACGGCGGCAGCGAGACGCGCTGGACCGTGATGCGGAACGCCGATCTCTCGCCGCTGCACCTGACCCATGTGGACCTCTGCGATTACGACCCCGAAAAGCCCGCCGCGGCGCGGCGGATCGTCGTCGATCCGGCACGGGCGGCGGTGCATGTGATCGCCTATGCCGGCCGCGCCACGGGCGGCGAGGGCGCCTATGGTTGCCCGGTCGAGACCGGGGCGCCCAATGGCGGCCTGCATGTCGTCCAGGCTCAGGCCGTCCCGCAGCCCCGGATCGAGGGGCCCGTCGACGGCGGCTTCGGCATCGACGGCTGCGGCCTTCGGATTGCCGCCGACGGCACGGCCGGCAGCGTGGTTTCGGGCCGCAAGGCCAAGCCGGGTGAGGGCGCCGAAATATGGGCCGTGGCCCTGGGCGGCGGGCGCCTGGTGATCCAGGTCCGCGATGCCGCCAGGACGCCGGGCCGGTTCGATCTTTTCCTCGGCCACGGCAAGGTCACCGTCATGCTGGCCGATGCCGGCGAGGCGCTGGCGGTCGACGTCCCGAAGCCGGGTTTGACCGCCACCCCTGGCACGGATGCCGCTGGCCACGCGGTGACCCGCCTCGACTTCGGCTTCGGGGATGATGCGGCCCTCGCCGACGGTGTGGCCCTCGCCTATACGGAGGCTGGGGGGCGGACGGTCGCCACCAGTGCCTTCGCCCATGCCTGGCCAGCCCTGGTGCCGCCCGTGGTGGCGGTCGAGACGCGCTGCACGCTGCGGGACGGCCGCCTGGCCATCGCCGGCGTGCCCGAAGCCCTGGCGCCGGCCGATCCTGCCCCTTGAATCAAAAAGGCCCGCCGGTTTCCCGGCGGGCCTTTCCGTGAAGACGTTCGGTGTTACGCTGCGCGGGCCTGCGGGCCGGCGCCGCCGAAGGCGCGGGCGCTGCGGTTCAGGCGGAACAGGCGCTCCGGCGTGTCGCTCGACACGCGGCCGTCGTCGAGGCGGTAGACCACGACATGGGCGACACGGCCGGCGTTACGCCCCTGCAGGGTGGCGAAATCGATCACGGTGCCCAGCTGCTCGCCCCAGAGACCCGGAACGGTGATGCGCTCGCCGACCCGGAAACCCCAATGTTCGTTGATCATCGTTCTGTTCCTTCACCAGGCGGGGTCAGATGCAGATGGTGTTCAGCGGCGCGAAGCCGTTGAAGTTCACCGACGAATAGGAGGTCGTATAGGCGCCGGTCGCCAGGATCTCGATCTTGTCGCCGATCTGGAGGTCGACGGGCAGTTCGTAGCTCGCCTTCTCGTAGAGGATGTCCGCCGAATCGCAGGTCGGGCCGGCCAGGACCACCGGGCCGGTCGCCTTGCCGTCGTGCGGGGTGACGACGCGATATTTGATCGCCTCGTCCATCGTCTCGGCGAGACCCGAGAACTTGCCGACGTCGAGGTAGATCCAGCGCTTGTCCTCGGCCGTGTCCTTCTTCGAGATCAGCACGACTTCGGTCTGCAGCACGCCGGCATCGCCCGCCATGCTGCGGCCCGGCTCGATGATGATGTCGGGGATCGCATTGCCGAAATGGCCGTAGATCGCCGCCATCACCGCTTCGGCATAGGCTTCCAGCGGCGGGATGTCCGAACGGTACTTGGCCGGGAAGCCGCCGCCCAGGTTGATCATGCGCAGTTCGACGTCGCGCTCGCGCAGGATCGAGAACAGGCGGGCGACGCCGCCCACCGCCTTATCCCACTGGCCGAGGTCGGTCTGCTGCGAGCCGACGTGGAAGGAGATGCCGTAAGGGTCGAGGCCCAGGCTGCGGGCGCGCACCATCAGGTCCGCCGCCATTTCGGGGGCGCAGCCGAATTTGCGCGACAGCGGCCATTCGGCACCGTCGCATTCGACCAGGACGCGGCAGAACACGCGCGAGCCGGGGGCCGAGCGGGCGATCTTCTCGAGCTCGGCATCGGAGTCGAAGGCGAACAGGCGCACACCCAGGGCATAGGCGGTCGCGATGTCGGTTTCCTTCTTGATCGTGTTGCCGAAGGAAATGTTGTCAGGGTTCGCCCCCTGCGACAGCACCAGCTCGATTTCACCGCGCGAAGCAGTGTCGAAGGACGAGCCCAGCGCATTCAGCCGCGCCACCACTTCCGGCATCGGATTGGCCTTCACGGCGTAGAAGATCTTCGCCGCGGGCAGCAGGTGGTTGAGCTTGCGATAGTTGTCCTCGATCACGTCGAGATCGACCACCAGGCAGGGGGTGGCGGGTCGGCGCTCGTCGAGGAAACGGCGGATCTTCTCGGTCATTGGCGTAGTCCCAAGCGTGCCGCATCAAATGCGGCCCAAAAG
>JAYSCC010000101.1:0-8178 GCA_041915065.1 Zavarzinia sp. | reverse complement strand
GCCTCCATGATGCCCGGCACCTTGGCGCGGGCGACCTCGTTCACGTCGACCAGGGTCTCGGTCAGCTTCTCGCCGGGGCGGAGGCCCGTGATCTTGATCTCGATGTCGCGGCCGGGAACCAGGCCCTGCAGCTCGATCATCCGCTTGGCCAGGTCGATGATCTTGACCGGCTCGCCCATCTCCAGGGTCAGCACGCCGTCCTCGTCGCCGTCCGAGGCGATCATCGACAGGGCCACGGCCCGCAGCACCAGCTGCACGGCCTCGGGGATGGTCATGAAGTAGCGTTCGACATTGGCGTCGGTCAGGGTGATCGGGCCGCCGCGAGCGATCTGGCTCTGGAAGATCGGCACCACCGAGCCGGCCGAGCCCAGCACGTTGCCGAAGCGGACGATGCTGACCCGCATGTCGCCGCCGCCGCCATACTGGCGGACCACGGCCTCGGCGACGCGCTTGGCCGCGCCCATGATGCTGGTCGGGGCCACGGCCTTGTCGGTGGAGATCAAGGCCAGGTGCGCCGCGCCGCAGGCCTTGGCGGCCACGGCGACGTTGCGGGTGCCCAGGACATTGGTCCGCACGCCCTCGCAAGGGTGGTTCTCGACCAGGGTCACGTGCTTCAGCGCCGCGGCGTGGAAGACGATGTCGGGCTTCTGCTCGGCGAAGACCCGCTCGACGCGGGCGGCGTCGCGGACGTCGCACAGGATCTCGCGGCGCGGCAGCAGCGGGTGGCGCTCGGCGATCTCGCGGTCGATGTGGAACAGGTTGTATTCCGAGGCGTCGACCATGGTCAGGTGGGCGCAGCCGCTGGCGGCGATCTGGCGGCACAGCTCCGAGCCGATGCTGCCGCCGGCCCCGGTGACCAGCACCCGTCGGCCCCAGACGAGAGCCCGGATCGGCTCGGGATCGAGGCGCACGGGCGGGCGGCTCAGCAGCTCTTCCAGGCTGATTTCGCGCAGGATCGGACCGCTGTCGGCGCCCGCGCCCATCTCGACCACGCCGTGGCGGCGCAGCAGACGCACCCCTTCGGTCTTCAGGCGGCCCAGGCGCTCGGCGCCGAAGGTGCTCATGGCGCTGTCGGTCAGGAACAGGATGGCCGAGGGCGGCAGGCCGCTATCGCGCAGGCGGGCCAGCACGCGGTCGAAGTCGGCGATCGCGCCCAGCACGCAGACGCCGCGCAGCTCGTCGCCGGTCTCGCGATCCGCGGGCGAGACCACGCCGATCGGGGTGTAGCGCTCGCCTAGGCCCGCCGGGGAGCGCCGGCCGGCCCCGGCCTCGGCGCGCGACTCGCTGACCACCAGGCGGTGGTGGGCCGGGTGCATCGAGGCGGGGCCCAGGCGCAGCACCGAGTCCAGCAGTTGGCGCTCGTGCAGGCTGCGGCGGATGACGCGCAGGGCCGACAGGAAGGTGCCCTGGATCAGGGCGGCGCCGGCCACCGTGCGCAGGCCGCCGTCGATGCCGGGATGGACCATGCGGGTGATGACCATGAAGGCCGCCGCCGTCAGCACGGCCGAGCGGAAGAGGCGCAGGTGGTCGCTGGCCGAGACGAAGCGCCAGGGCGCGCGCTCGACCCGGAACACCAGCTCCACGATCAGGGCGCCCAGGGCGTAGTAGGTCGCCTGCAGCAGGGTGTCGCCCGTGAAGGGCATGTCGATGACGAGGTAGCGACCGACCAGCAGGGCCAGGAAGGCCAGGAGGACATTGGTCGCGATCTTGCCGACATGTCCCATGAACGAACCTCTTGAGTAGCCGCGAGCCCGGGGCGGGAGCCCGGGAAGATTCGTGTCCAAGTAGCACGGCATTTCCGTGGCGTCGCCTTTTCAGCCCCGGCGGAGGGGCAGAACCTCCACCGTGTCGCCGGCCTGGGCGGCCGGGGCGCCGGGCCTGCGGCGCAGCAGGGCGTCGGCCTGGGCGAAGACGCCGATCAGCGACGAATCCTGGTCGGGGAAGGGGGCGGCGGTCAGCCGGCCCTCGGCGTCGACGGCCAGGCGCGCGCGCATCCAGTGCTCGCGGGGGCCCGTGGCGGACAAGGGGGCGACCAGGCGGGCGGCGGTCAGGCGAACCTGGGGATCCGCGCCGGTCAGGGCCGCCAGCAGGGGCTTGAGGAACAGCTCGGCGCAGACCAGGGCCGAGGCCGGGTTGCCGGGCAGGCCCAGGACGCGGCGGCCGTCGGCCAGGGTTCCGGACCACGTCGGCTTGCCCGGACGCAAGGCGATCGTCTCGACGACGAGGTCGAGGCCGAGGGTCTTCAGAGCCGGCTTGACCAGGTCGTGGTCGCCGACCGAGGCGCCGCCGATGGTGACGATCAGGTCGGCCTCGATGGGCGCGATGGCGGCGGCGATGGCGGCGGCGTCGTCGGCCTGGGCGCTCAAGCGGAAGGCCTCGCCGCCCCACGCGCCGATCAAGGCCGCCAGGCTGAACGAGCCGCTCTCGAAGATCTGATCCGGGCGGGGCGTCGCGCCGGGCGGGACCAACTCGTCGCCGGTCGCCAGGATCGCCACGCGCGGCCGCCGGGCGACGGGGACCTGCGCCAGCCCCGCCGAGGCGACCAGCGACAGCCGCCAGGGATCGATCACCACGCCTTCGGGCAGCAGGACGTCGCCGGAGCGGAAGTCGCCGCCGGCCGGGCGGATGTTGGCCTTGGGAGCCTCGCCCGCCTCGAAGCGGACGGTGTCGCCGTCGCGGGCGGCTTCTTCCTGGATGATCACGAGGTCGGCGCCGGCGGGGACAGGGGCGCCGGTGAAGATGCGGACGGCCTCGCCGGCCTGGATGGTGCGGGGATAGGCCTTGCCCGCCGCGCTCTCGCCCACGATCGCGAAGGCCTCGCCCGGCGCGTAGTCCGCCCGCCGGATGGCCCAGCCGTCCATGGCCGAGGCGTCGAACGGGGGCTGGGCGCGATCGGCGACCACGGGCGCGGCGAGGACGCGGCCCAGGCTGTGCTCCAGGGGAACGGCCTCGACGCCGAGGCGGCCGGCGTCGGCGAGGATCCGGGCGCGGGCGTCTTCGACGGTGAGGTTGCGAAGGGAGGGGGCGGTGGTCACGCAGTCATCCTCACAAGGTCCTTCTCCCCTTGCGGGAGAAGGTGGCGCGGAGCGCCGGATGAGGGGTTGAAAGGCCTGCCCGGATAGCGGAGCGCGACCCCTCACCCGACCCGCTTCGCGGGCCCCCCTCTCCCGCAAGGGGAGAGGGGGTTACGATTACCCCACGAACGCCCGCTCGATCACGAAGTCGCCGGGCTCGGCGTTGGAGCCTTCCTTCAGGCCCTGGGCCTCGAGGATGGCGGCGGTGTCCTTGATCATGGCCATCGAGCCGCACAGCATGGCGCGGTCGTGCTCGGGATCGAACCTGCCGCCCTCGATGCCGAGGTCGCTGAACAGCTTGCCGCTGGCGATCAGGTCGGTGAAGCGGCCCTGGCGCTCGAACGGCTCGCGGGTGACGGTCGGATAGTAGGTCAGCTGGGCGCGGGCCTCGTCGCCGACCAGCGGGTCGTCGAAGATGTCGGCCGTAAAGAGGTCGCGATAGGCCAGCTCCTTCACCTCGCGCACGCCGTGGCAGACGATCACCCGCTCGAAGCGGCTGTAGGCGTCGGGGTCGCGGGCCACCGACAGCCAGGGCGCCAGGCCCGTGCCGGTGCCGAACAGGAAGAGGCGCTTGCCCGGGCGGACGGCGTCCAGAACGAGCGTCCCGGTCGGCTTCTTGCCCAGCAGGATCTCGTCGCCTTCCTGGATCTGCTGCAGGCGCGAGGTCAGCGGGCCGTCGGGCACCTTGATCGAGAAGAACTCCAGCTCCTCGGCGAAGGACGGCGAGCCGATCGAATAGGCGCGCAGGATGGGCTTCTTCTCGCCCAGCTCCTCGCGCGGCGGCAGGCCGATCATCACGAACTCGCCCGAGCGGAAGCGGAAGCTGGCCGGGCGGGTGATGGCGAAGCTGAACAGGCGGTCGGTCCAGTGCTTCACCCAAAGCACCTTCTCGACGAAGTAGGGGGCGTCCTTCACGGGCGCGGTCGGAGCGGCGGGAGCGGCGGCCGTCATCTGAACTCTTCGGGATGGCGCGCGAAAAGCGCGGAAAAGAGAGCGGAAACCGCCGGATAGCTGATGGCGGCGCGTGTCTCATGGGAGCAAGGCCGACGTCCTGTCAATGACGGTTGTCTAATGCGGGCGCCCGAAAATCTCCGCTCCGGGGACGGCGGTCGTGGTCGGCGGCGAAGGCGCGGAATGTCCGGTTGTCTTCAGTCGTCGAGCCGACATTCAAGATGTGAATGAGATCGCGTCGCATCTCGTCTCGTCGACATCACAAGATTAACGGCGTTGACGACTGAAAGCGCGGTTTTCTCGACTTTGCTGAAAACGCCGGACCGCCTTTCCGAATGCGTCAAAAATGTGATTGCCGGTCCCCGAAACGAGGCGCAGACTTCCTTTTGCTTCGTTCGCGGAGCCAACGATACGGAGGAACGTATGCGGGTTTGGTTCGTAGGGGCCGCCGCGGCGGCCGGTCTAGTAGCGTTTGGTTTGGCTGGTTGCAGTGAGGGCGGCGCGAAGACGAAGGTCGCGCAGGCCAATCAGGTGGTCGTCGAGGCCACGCCGGTGACGGCGTCTGGCTGCGTCCGCCCGGTCGAGAACACCAATTGCCTCGTCGTGAAGGGCCGCGGCGGCGGCTATTATGACATCAGCACCGCCAGCCCCGCGCCGGACCTGTCCAAGGGCGTGGCGATCTCGCTGCGCGGCAAGGACAGGGGCGTGAACACCCAGTGCGGTCGCCAGCTGACCGACGTGAAGTGGTCCTATCTCGGCATCCAATGCGGCGCGACCGCCCCGTCGACGGCCTCGACCGCCACGGACAAGGACGCCAAGGGCAAGACGGAGAAGGCGGGATAGGGCTCAATCCCTGTGTCATCCCGGCCATAGCGCAGCGAAGAGCCGGGACCTAGGGGCGGTGCGCACGGCGCGTCGTGACCCCCTGGGTCTCGGATAGCCTCTGCGAGGTTTCCGGGATGACACAGGTTTAGAGGCTCTAGGGCAGGCTGCGAGTCAGCTCTCGCCGGTCCCGGGGTCCGTCTCCGTCTTCGGCGATTGGCTGCTGCCCGCCGCGCCGGGCGGCTCGGTCGCGGGACGCGGCGGCTGGCCCTCGGGCGAGTCGGCCCGCTGGTTCTCCTGCTCGACCTCCCGATTCGACGGGCGGCCTGAAGCGGAAGAGCCGGGGGCGGGCGGTTGGCTGTTGAACGTCGGCATGGCGGAAGAACGTTTGGCGGGGCGGTTCGATCCCCGTGGCCCTGGTGTAACAAGGCCGCCTTCCTGGGCCTTGTGCCCAGGACCCATGTGTCAACCGCGCCGCGTTTCCGTTGTTTCTAGGCCTTTCGGCCGCGCGATCCGGGCGTCGCCGCGCTGGCCGCCGACATGGGTCCTCGCCACAAGGGCGAGGAAGGCGGGAATTTCGAGTTTCCAGGGGTTATGCCGGCCCAAATCCGCTTCCATCGCTCAATCCGCCGCGCGCCGCTTGCCCGCCGCATGCGACCCTGCTAAATGGCGCGGCTCTGGCGACAGAACATGGCGCGCCGAGGCCTTGGAGCCTTCCGGCGCGCTGTCTGTCTCTGGATGTCCGTCGGCCCGCAAGGGCGGTCGGTCCGCAGGAGTGTAGCTCAGCTGGTAGAGCATCGGTCTCCAAAACCGAGGGCCGGGGGTTCGAGTCCCTCCACTCCTGCCACTATATGTATCCGACGGGTCGCTCGAAGGCCCGCTCGTCTAAGAAAGTCGTGAGCTTCAAGAGCATGGCCAGGAAACCGGGATCCAGCCCGTCCGCGATGAAGAACCGCGCCGCCAAGACGGCCGCGGCGATGTCGCCCGCCGGCGCCGCGACGGCGGGCGCCGCTCCGGCCGCCCCCAAGAAGCGCACCAGCCCGGTCCAGTTCTTCCGCGAAGTCCGCGCCGAAGCCCGTAAGATCACCTGGACCTCCCGCAAGGAGACCTGGATCACCTCGGTGATGGTCTTCATCATGGTGGTGATGGCGTCGCTGTTCTTCCTGGCGGTCGATGGCGGCCTGGGCTTTGCCGTGAACCAGCTTCTTAAGCTGGCCACCGCGAGATAAGATAGAGACGATGAGCACCGAAACCGCCTCGAACCCGAACCACAAGTGGTACATCGTCCACGCCTACTCGAACTTCGAGAAGAAGGTGGCCGAGAGCATCCGCGAGCAGGCCAAGAACCAGGGCCTGGAGGAGAACTTCTCCGAGATCCTGGTGCCGACCGAGGATGTCGTCGAGATCCGCCGCGGCCGTAAGGTCAACGCCGAGCGCAAGTTCTTCCCGGGCTACGTCCTGGTGAAGATGAACCTCTCGGACGAAGCCTACCACCTGATCAAGAACACCCCGAAGGTCACGGGCTTCCTGGGCAGCGGCTCCAAGCCGATGCCGGTCTCCGAAAAGGAAGTCCAGCGCATCATCGGCACGATCGAGGAGGGCGTCGCCGCTCCGAAGGCCGTGGTCCTGTACGAAGTGGGCGAGAACGTCCGCGTCACCGACGGCCCGTTCGCCAGCTTCAACGGCTCGGTCGAATATGTCGACGAGGAAAAGGCCCGCCTGCGCGTCACCGTCTCGATCTTCGGCCGCGCCACGCCGGTCGAGCTCGAGTACAACCAGGTGGAAAAGATCGCCTAAGGCGGTCCATCGGCCCGAAGCTTTTCAAAGCCCCGCGCTCGCAAGGCGCGGGGCTTTTGCTTTGCGCGACGCGCGAGGTTATCCACAGGGCGCCCCGTGGAGACCGCCATGTCCAATCTTTTGACCCCGGCAGACGACCGCCAGACCGCCGTCGCCGAGTTCGAGGCCGGCCCGATCCGCGCCCGCGCCGAGGTCAGCGTGACTCCGGCGGGCCTGCTGGCGTTCGGGGCGCTGATGAGCGGCATCCTGCTGTCCAGCGCCGCGATCGTCTGGGCCGCGCGTCGGCGACGCTGAAAGTTATCCACAGGGTGGTCCTTCTCCCCTTGCGGGAGAAGGTGGCCCGAAGGGCCGGATGAGGGGTTTCTGGGCGCCGCCATGCGACCCCTCACCCGACCCGCTTCGCGGGCCACCCTCTCCCGCAAGGGGAGAGGGATATTCCCGTTCCTTTGCTCCGCGAAAACCGACGTTTCCGTTCTTCTACCGCCACTTACCGAAAAAATCCGCCCGTCCGTCCCCGGCGCTTCCCCCGGCCTCATGCTTTACCCCCATGAGCCAGACCGACACCCCCGCCGCCCGTTCGCCCCGCCAGTGGTGCGATGAGATGCAAGCCAAGCTGATGGCCGCCCTCGACGAGGCCTGGCGGATCGGGGAGTCCAGCGACGACCCCGCCATCCAGGCCCGCGCCCGCGACAAGGCCCGGCTGTGCGGCCAGATGGCGGCCACGGCCCGCAAGATCGCGGCCATGAGCCCGCCGGAAAAACGCGGCAAGGCGGAGCCCGAGCACCCGCTGGACCTGATCGAAGACTTCGTTCGCCGCATGGACAAGGCGACGACGGCGGCGGAGGCCCAGGCGCGGGCGACGCAAGCCGCTCAGGCGGCGCAAGCGCCCGAACCTCAGCCCCGCGCGGCCCAGGCCGTGGTCATGCAGGCGGCGCTCCGCAAGCTGAAGCGACGATAACCGTCAGTCCACCGAATATTGATGGCGCCATTCAATTTCCGCGCGTCTTGGGGTGTCAAAATCACGCGCGACGGTTGTTAACCTTAAGCTCTACGTCAGGAAGATTACTATCCACAGATAAATCTTGGGTAGAATATGGCGAAATCTAGGCGCCTTCCTTTCCGTATGCCTAGCTTGACTTCTCAACCTCTGGGCGTCCGCCCGTTAGCAGGGAAGTTCGGCCATGTTCGTGAAGACTCTCACCTCGGGCGACGACGTCTATGCCGGCGACGAGGGCGCGCCGGATCTGGTCGATCTGGTCCATGGCGGGGCGGGCGATGACGACCTGTCGGGCGGCCAGGGCGACGACACCCTGAACGGCGAAGGCGACAACGATCTGCTGAACGGCGGGGCGGGGAACGACATCCTGGACGGCGGCGCCGGCGACGACACGGCCGTCTTCTCCGGCGCGGCCGGCGACTATGTCTGGAGCGGCGACAGCCATTCGGCCACGATCACCGGCCCGGACGGAACCGACACTCTGATCGATGTCGAGCACCTGAAGTTCGGCGCGACCGTGATCAACCTCCCCGCGCC
>JAYSCC010000100.1:0-8185 GCA_041915065.1 Zavarzinia sp. | reverse complement strand
CACCTTGCCTTCCGTATAGCGAGGGCGCGAGGTGGCCAGGGTGAAGTGGGTGATGCTGGTGCCGCCCTGGGTGACACGGGTTTCAGGGGCCTGGCCGATGTTGCCGGCAAGAATGGCGATGTTCTGCATTGTAAGTCTCCGTTGCTCCTCGGAGGGACCATCCCTCCGACGAGACCCGGCCAAGGCCGTCGGGAGACGCCAGCAACTGCCGCCCTGGCGGCAGCTCGCCCTTAAGGCCCGGAGTGGTGCGGGCAGCCGCGCTGGCGCGGCAACACGGTCCGGCGCCGCGGGGGTTGCGGCCGGAAACCGAACGGCCTTAGGGGATCAGTCAGTCGGAGGGATTGGTGCCTCAGAGAGCCCAAACAGGGGCGCCCAGCAGAACCTTCGCGCCTGCCGGTGACAGCGCCCCGCAGGCTCCGATGTGAAGCCGCATCCAGCGAGGTGGGTGCCGGCAGAATCGCCGTCACCAGCCCATTGCGCCACCGGTCGGAAGACAGGCCGGGACGGGACTGAAACGGTTGTCAGGCGCCGAGGCGCATGGTGCCGCGTCACTGTCTCTTTGGCCGAAGGTACGATCCGGTGGCACGGCGGGACTGGAGGGGATGAGGATGCTCGGGGATGTCTGAAGCATGAAATGGATCGGCGAGGAGGCCAAGCCGCGGCTGGCGGGAGCGCCGCCCCATGACGGCCTCTCGGACCGACCGGAGCAGATCGAAGACGCTGATCGGCACAACGGCGATGGATCATTCCCGCTTGAGCCGGAAGCCGGAAGCCCGGCGGCGCAGGTCGCCACAGGTTATATAGGCGCGGCGGATCGTAGCGGCCGTGTCAGCGTGAGAGGGCGGTCGTACCGAGCGCGTTGAGGTTCAGTGTCGACGCGATGCCTATGAGGAGACCGCCCGCACCACCGAGCAGGTTCAGCGCAAGCGCCGAGTCGACGAAGTTCTTCGTGACACCATGAACGAGTGCATAGCCGGCGATTGCTGCCGGCACCGCGAAGACGGTGAGCGCGATGAGCCGCAGGGCCGGGTTTTTGGCAAATCCCACGATGGCGATGACCAGCATCACGGAAAGCAGCGCAGCGCCGACGGCGGCGAGCGCAGATACCGGGAAGCCGGCCTCCATTCCATGGACATATTGGAAGGCCGTCAGTCCGACCATGAAGGGCAAGGCGTAGATGGCGAAACTGTAGGCGACGACGCAAAGCATGATCGTCGTCAGGATGGCAAGAAGGATCAGCGTCATGGCAGCCTCCGCAAGAACGGTTGAGGGTCACGACAGGTCGCCGGGAGATAAACTCGGCCTGCGACTGTCCATTCGCCGTTGCTGCAAGGATGCGGTATTGGACGCCGAGTATGGGCCTCCGTCAAGCAACTGCCGCCGCAAGAGGCGCTGAGCGGCGGCGCTTTACGCGCCGCCGTCGAACTTCACGACGGGAATGCCGAGCTTTTTCGCCTTGTCCGCAAGATTTTCCTGAATCCCTGTGCCGGGGAAGACGAGGACGCCGACCGGGAGGACGTCGAGCATGGCGTCGTTGCGCTTGAAGGGGGCGGCCTTGGCGTGCTTCGTCCAGTCGGGCTTGAAGGCGACCTGAGGCACCTGGCGGGCATCCGCCCAGCGGGAGGCGATCAGTTCGGCGCCCCTCGGCGTGCCGCCGTGCAGCAGCACCATATCGGGGTGCTTCGCATGGACCTGATCGAGCTTTGCCCAGATCAGGCGATGATCGTTGAAGTCGGCGCCGCCGGTCACGGCAACCTTGGGGCCGGCGGGAAGCATGACCTCGGTCTCAGCCCGGCGCTTCGCGGCAAGGAAATCACGGCTGTCGATCATCGCCGAAGTGAGGTGGCGATGGTTGACCATCGAGCCGGTGCGCGGCCGCCAGGGCGTGCCGGTGTGGCGGTCGAAGGCTTCCGCCGAGAGGTCGCGGAAGAACTCCATGCTGTTACGCCGCTCGATCAGGGTCTGCCCCTCTGCCGTCAGGCGTTCCAGTTCGACCGACCTAACCTCGCTGCCATCCTGCTCACGCTGGAGGCGACGCTGGGCCTGCTCGTTGTCGTCGAGTTCGCGTTCCACCCGGCCGGCGGCGCGATGGAAGAGGTTGACTGTGCCCCAGAGCAGATCGTCGAGATCGGGCTCGAGGCGCGTGTCGCCAAGGGTCGCGATCAGCGCGTCGAAGATATCTGCGACCGCGGCGGCGACCATGTTGCCCTCCGGCAGCGGCCTCGGATCAGGTTCGTCCTGGAACGGACGCCAGCCGTAAAGCTGGAGTTCGGTCAGGACGTGGTCGGTGGCGGATGAGGTGTGGACGGGCTCGAAACCTGTGGTGTCGTCGTCGTTCGTCATCGGGAGCGTCCTTCGTCTGGAGACCGCGCCCATCGCGGCCTTCGCAGGCGTCGAAGCTCACAGGCTGGACGGCCTGGCAGCCCTCGCTCTTCCGCGAGGGCCTTGATGGCCAAGGCCGGCTATTTTGCCTCGCGATGCAAAGGCGGGCGAGACGGGACCCCACGCGACCTGTCGCGTAGGGTGGCTCCCCGCCGGCGGAAAATAGTCGGCCGCCGCCATTGCCCGGCCGGCCGGTTTGTGAGCCGATCGCCCTCTCGAGAAGGCCGTGGGCGCCGCTCTCTCCGACAAGGAAGGATGCTCCGGGGGTGGACGGAGACGGCAGGTATCGGGCCTGGGCCGTGCTCCTTCCCCGTCCGCTCCTCACCCCTCCATGAACCGGCTGACGTCCTCGGAACGCAGCTGACCCTGCAAGGCCGCCTTGAGGGCGCCGACGCCGCGCTCGCGCAAATCGTCGTTGAAGTCCTTGCCGACCGGCGACACCGGTATCGTCTCGATGCCGCCGCTCGCGGCTCTGGCGATCAGGCTGTCCCTCGCGCTGTCTCCTGCCGGGTCGCGATCATGAAGGACATAGAGCCTGCGCAGTGTCGCCGGGAACAGGATGGCGGCGAGATGTGCGGCCGAAAGCGCCGCCAGCATCGGCATGTGGGGTAGAACCATGCGAGGCGACAGCACAGTTTCGATGCCTTCGCCGGCAGCGAGCACCTCGCCGGCCACGCCGAAGCGGACGCCGTGCCCGAGAAGGTCGCCCATCGCCCGTCTCGGTGTCTCGACAGGCGCCTTGCCCGCGCCATCCGGGGCGAGCCAGGTGCGGTGCGCGCCGGTCTGCCGTCCGGCGAGATCGGTGACGGCAGCGACGAGCGCCGGCCAGATCTCGGTGGGCGAAAGCTCATCGGGTCGGTAGTAGCAGCGGGGATGGTAACGCAGCGCCGTGATGCCGGAGAGCGACGTGATCGCACGCCCTCTGAGGTAGGTCTCCGCAAGCGTGCCGCCGATCGGCTGCGACATGGCGAAGAGCCGCCTGGACGCTTCGGGCGAACCGAGACCGATGCCGAGTGCCCTCCCGGCCGTCGTCCTCGTCCTCTCCGGTTCAGGATGCGGGAGAGAGAGGAAACGGCGGGCTTCCGCGGCCACGTCCTTGAAATCAATCAGGCCGAGCGTCTCTCGGATGATGTCGAGAAGGTCGCCGTGTTGCCCGCTTGCGCTGTCCCTCCATTTTCCGGCCGGGCCCTTGGCGGTGTCGCGAAGACGGACATAGAGGGAGCGGCCGGGGGTGTTCTGGACATCCCCGACGAGCCAGTAGTTGCCCGAGCGGCGGCCGGAAGACAGATACGCGCGGCACACCGCCTCGGCCTCCCGGCCGAGGCGGTGTGCGAGTTCCGATGCGTCGTGGCGAGCCATCAGGCGGCCTCCCGCTCGCCGATGCGCTCGACCGGCCAGCGGTCGAGGACACGACCGAGTACCGCAACGCCCGACGCATCGGTCGGGATGAACATCCTCAGTTTCCACGAGATGATCTCGTGGAAGAGGCCATAGGCAGTGAGCCGCTCGCGCATGGTATCGGTGAAGCCCGAGAGTTCGATGCGGTTCGCGGCCATCACCCGGCTGCGGCGAAGCTGGAGGCCTTCGGCAAGATCGATGATGGTCCGGCCGTCCATCAGTGCCGTGAAGGCATCTTCCGGCGTGAGCGACGAAGCCCCGGTGGCGGTGGCATGGGCGACCCAGGCGGGCGAGACGCGACGACCGATGATCCGCTCGCCGGCATCGGTCTGGAGCCGATAGACACGGGTGGATTCGTTCGGCAGCCGCTTCCAGATCGGCAGCAGCAGACCCGTCACCATATGCAGGACGCTGTCGGCAAATTCCGGCACGTCCGTAACCTCGGCGTTCCAGGCCGTGGCGAAGGCGTTCCGATCGGCCTCGACCCAATGGGTTTCGCCCATGAGCTTGACCGGGATGTTGTGCGCCTCCATCGGCCGGATCAGGCGGACGCGGCGCTCGATCTCGCCGTCGTCCAGCATCACGCTGGTCGTCGGAATCTGTACCGCAGTCCGACCCGAGCGCTCGTTGATGAGGAGCTTCGCCCTGGGGTCGTCGAGATGGGCCAGGGCGTCGGCCAGCGTGACCGGATGATTGCGTTTGCGCTCGGTGATCGTCAGCAAGCGGGTTTCCGCGCCGGTACGCGGATGGGTGTAAATCGTCCGGCGATCGGTGACGACGAAACTCTCGGCGCGCAGCGTTTCAAGTCCGGCATCATAGGTGCCGGAGGCGATGGCCCCTTCGATCTTTGCGGCAAGGAGCTGTTCGAACGCACCGAAGAGCACGCCCTGAAGTTCGATGGTCAAAGCCAGGAGCCGGTTCAGGAAAGTGGTGATCGCCGGCAGATCGTCCTTGATGCCGTTCGCATCCATCAGCTTCAGGCCGGTGGCCGCCTCGAAGCGGTCGAGCGAGCAGCCTTCGACCTTGCCGCGCACCAGCAGGAGATAGAGCTGGCGTAGCGCGTCGCGGGCATAGATGCTTTCCAGGTTGTCTTCGGGTCTGAACAGGCCTTGCCCGCCGGTTTGGCGCTGGCCCCGCGTGATCGCGCCCAGCGTGTCGAGGCGGCGGGCGATCGTGCTCAGGAATCTTTTCTCCGCCTTCACATTGCTGGAGATCGGCCGGAACAGAGGCGGTTGCTTCTGGTTGGTCCGGTGGGTGCGGCCGAGCCCCTGGATCGCGGTGTCCGCTTTCCAGCCTGCCTCGAGCAAGTAATGGACACGCAGCCGTGTATTCTTCGCCGACAGTTCGGCGTGATAGCTGCGTCCTGTCCCGCCGGCATCGCTGAACACGAGGGCGCGCTTCTGGTCATCCATGAACGCCTGGGTTTCCGCGAGATTGGCCGAACTGGCGCGGTTCTCGACGACGAGACGGTCAACGGCGATGCCTTTGCCGGACTTGCGGACGATGCGGCGCGAGCGGCCCGTCACCTCGGCCACGGTATCGGCGCCGAAATGCTGGATGAGCTGGTCGAGTGCGCCGGGGACCGGCGGAAGGCTTGCGAGTTTGGCGATCAGTTCGTCGCGCCGGGCGACCGCCTCCCGGCTCTCGACCGGCTGGCCGTCGCGCATGACGGGCCGCGACGACAGATTGCCCTCCGAGTCGGTGAAGGGCTCGTAGAGCTGCACCGGGAAGGAGTGGGCGAGGTAGTCGAGGACATACTCCCTGGGGGTGATGTCGACACGGATATCGTTCCATTCCTCCGTCGGCAACTCTGCCAGCCTGCGCTCCATCAGCGCCTCGCCGGTCGAGACGATCTGAATGACGGCGGCGTGGCCTTCCTCCAGGTCCTTGGTGATCGACCGGACCAGTGTCGGCGTTTTCATCGACGTCAGGAGATGGCCGAAGAAGCGCTGCTTGGCGCTCTCGAAGGCCGAGCGGGCGGCCGACTTCGCCTGCCGGTTCAGCGTGCCGGATGAGCCGGTGATATTGGCCGCCTCCATCGCAGCATCCAGATTGTTATGGATGACCGTGAAGGCACCGGCGTAAGCGTCATAGATGCGAATCTGTTCGGGCGTCAGTTCGTGTTCGACCAGTTCGTATTCGACGCCGTTGAAGGAGAGCGAGCGGGCGGTGTAGAGGCCGAGGGCGCGCAGGTCGCGGGCGAGAACCTCCATCGCCGCGACGCCGCCGCCGTCAATGGCTTCGACAAACTCGGCCCGCGTGGCGAAGGGGAAGTCGTCGCCACCCCAGAGGCCCAATCGTTGCGCGTAGGCGAGATTGTGGACCGTGGTGGCGCCGGTCGCCGAGACATAGACGATGCGGGCATTCGGAAGCGCGTGCTGGAGGCGCAGTCCGGCGCGACCCTGCTGCGAGGCGGCGACGTCGCCGCGCTCTCCCTTGCTGCCCGCGGCGTTCTGCATCGAATGCGCTTCGTCGAAGATCACCACGCCATCGAAATCGGCGCCCAACCATTCGACGATCTGTCTGACCCTGGAAACCCTTGTCCCCCGGTCATCGCTCCGCAGCGTGGCGTAGGTGGTAAACAGGATACCTTCCGGCAACGTGACGGGCTTGCCCTGCGGGAAGCGGCTGAGCGGCGTGACCAGCAACCGCTCCATGCCGAGGGCCGACCAGTCGCGCTGCGCGTCCTCCAGCAGTTTGTCGGATTTCGAGATCCATACCGCCTTGCGGCGGTCCTGCATCCAGTTGTCGAGGATGATGGCGGCGGATTCCCGGCCCTTGCCGACGCCGGTGCCGTCACCGATGAAGAAGCCTTGCCGGAAGCGGATGGCACCCTTCGCGTCCTCGGGTACGGCACTGACGACATCGAGGGTATCGTCCACCGTCCAGGCGCCGGCGAGGCGGTCCGAATGGGCTTGCCCGGCATAGATGACGGTTTCGAGCTGGGCGTCGGACAGCAGGCCGAGAATGGTCCTGGGCAGGTGCGGCCGGTAGCTGGGCTTCGGCGGGGCGACGCTCGCCATGGCCGCGGACTGGACGAGCTGGGTCGGATGAGCCTGGGCGCCGGGAATACGGATAACCTGAAGACCGTATTCCTCGTAGATGGCTTCGGTGATGTGACCGCCTTCGGCGGGTTGCCAATCGACGGTCTCGTAGGCGAGCGGCGTGGCCTCCAGTTCGGCCAATGGCGCCGGACGTGCGGCTTTCGCGGCGCGGTTGACATAGCCGCGCACGGTGCTGGGAACGGCAGTCGCCGATGCGGCAGCGGGGATGCGGGGCAACTCGATGGGCAGACGGGCCGGAAGCTGCGCGCCGATCCATGACATCAGCGTGGCGACGTCCGGTGCGACGCCGGCCGTGATGGGGAGTACGGCGGGATCGTCGGCCGGCAGCTTGTCGATGACGGTCAGCCGTGTCGGGAAGGTCGTGCCATGCTTGGCATAGACCGCTCCGTCGATCGCGGCGGAGAAGACGATGCGGCCACGCTCCTGCAAGCGGATAAAGGCCGAGGCCCAGGCCGGATTGTCGGGCGCGAAGCTGGCGCCGGTGATGGTCACCAGTCGTCCGCCGGGCGCAAGGCGCGCGAGCGCCGAGGCGACATGGCGGAACGCGGCGTCGGCCATCCGACCATCGACATTGGCCATGGCCGAGAACGGCGGGTTCATCAGCACGACGCTGGGGACTACGCCGGGGTCGAGGTGGTCGTCGATCTGGGCCGCATCGAAGCGGGTTACGGAGAGAGCCGGAAAGAGGGAGGAAAGGAGGCCGGCGCGCATCTCGGCCAACTCGTTGAGGACGAGAGCGCCGCCGGCGATCTCGGCCATGATGGCGAGAAGGCCGGTGCCGGCCGAGGGCTCGAGCACGCGGTCGGCCGGGGTGATGGCGGCGGCGGTGGCTGCGACGAGGCCGAGCGGGATGGGGGTCGAGAACTGCTGATAGGTCCGCGCCTCCTCGGAACGGCGCGTGTGCGTCGGTAGCAGGCCGGCGATCTTCGTCAGCAGCGGCAGGCTCTCGGCCGCCGAACCGGCTTTCCGGAAAAGCGCCTTTCCGTATTTACGGAGAAACAGAACCGTCGTGGCCTCGCAGGCGTCATAAGCGGTTTTCCAGTTCCAGGCGCCAGCCGCATCGGACGCGCTGAAAGTGGATTCCATCGCGTAGCGCAGCGCGGCGGCATCGATGCGCTGGCCACGCTCGATATGGGGCAGCAGCAGGCCGGCGGCCGCGAAGACGGCGGCGGCCGTGTCGGTGGCGGAGGCAAGCGGGGGCGATGCGGAAGCCGGAGCCGCCTCGGATGCGGAAATCATGGTCATGGGAAGAACCTTGGGAGAGCGTGACAGGATCGGGCCGCGCAGCGCTCTCTCTCGACCGCACAGGCTCAAACCCGTCCCAGTCCTCCTCTGCCTCT
>JAYSCC010000099.1:0-8206 GCA_041915065.1 Zavarzinia sp. | reverse complement strand
GGTGAAGGGCTCGTAGAGCTGCACCGGGAAGGAATGGGCGAGGTAGTCGAGAACATATTCCCTCGGCGTGATGTCGACGCGAACGTCGTTCCATTCCTCGGTCGGCAGGTCGGCCAGGCGGCGTTCCATCAGCGCCTCGCCAGTCGAGACGATCTGGATGACAGCGGCATGGCCGGCTTCCAGGTCGCCGCTGATCGACCGGATCAGGGTCGGCGTCTTCATGCTGGTGAGCAGATGGCCGAAGAAGCGCTGCTTGGCGCTCTCGAAGGCCGAGCGGGCGGCGGACTTGGCCTGCCGGTTCAGCGTGCCGGACGAGCCGGTGATGTTGGCGGCCTCCATCGCCGCATCCAGATTGTTATGGATGACGGCGAAGGCCCCGGCATAGGCGTCGTAGATGCGGGTCTGCTCAGGGCTGAGCGCGTGTTCGACCAGCTCGTATTCCACGCCGTCGAACGAGAGCGAACGGGCGGTGTAGAGGCCGAGGGCGCGCAGGTCGCGGGCCAGCACCTCCATCGCCGCGACGCCGCCGGCCTCGATCGCCTCGATGAACTCGGCCCTCGTCGAGAATGGAAAATCCTCGCCGCCCCACAAGCCGAGCCGCTGGGCGTAGGCGAGGTTGTGGACCGTGGTGGCGCCGGTCGCGGAGACATAGACGACGCGGGCGTTCGGCAGCGCGTGCTGGAGGCGCAGGCCGGCGCGGCCCTGCTGCGAGGCGGCGACGTCGCCGCGTTCTCCCTTGCCGCCACCGGCGTTCTGCATCGCGTGCGCCTCGTCGAAAATGAGGACTCCATCGAAGTCGGAGCCCAACCATTCGACGATCTGCCGGACGCGCGAAACCTTCTCGCCGCGGTCGTCGGAGCGTAGCGTGGCATAGGTCGTAAACAGGACGCCTTCCGGCAGCGTGATCGGCCGCCCCTGGGGGAAGCGCGACAGCGGCGTGACCAGCAGGCGTTCCATGCCGAGCGCCGACCAGTCGCGCTGCGCGTCCTCGATCAGCTTGTCGGACTTGCTGATCCACACCGCCTTGCGGCGGCCCTGGAGCCAGTTGTCGAGAATGATCGCGGCGGACTGACGGCCCTTGCCGACGCCGGTGCCGTCGCCGATCATGAAGCCGCGCCGGAAGCGGGCGGCGTTCTCCGCATCCTCGCGCGCGGCGGTGACGATGTCAAAGGTGGCGTCCACCGTCCACGACCCGGCGAGATGGTCCGCGTGCGCTTCGCCCGCATAGATCACGGTCTCGAGTTGGGCGTCCGACAGCAGCTCATGGATGTTGGGCGGCAGGCTTGGCCGATAGCTCGGCTTGGGCGGATCGACCGAAGCCATTGCGGCCGACTGCACCAGCCGGGTCGGATGGGCTTGGGCGCCGGCGATACGGATCGCCTGCAATCCGTATTCCTCGTAGATGCCCTCGGACAGGCGACCGCCTTCGCCGGCGAGCCAGTCCTGGGTCTCGTAGGCGAGCGGCAGGCCCTCCGGTTCAGCCATCGGCGCAGTCGCCGGGACGGCCTTGGCGGCGCGGTTGATATAGCCACGCACGCTGCGAGGGGTGGCAGGCGCGATGGCCGGGACCACGACGGAGGGATCGACGGCGAGCCGTTCCGGCGCCTGCTCGTCGATCCAGCCCAGCAGCGCGGCGACGTCCGACGCGACGCCGGGCGCTGCCGGAAACACGGCGGGATCGTCGGCGGGCCGCTTGTCGATGACAGTCAGGCGCGTCTCGATGGTGGTGCCGTGTTTGGCATAGACGGAGCCGTCGATGACGGCGGAGAAGACGACGCGCCCGCGCGCCTGCAACCGGACGAAGGCGTCCCGCCAGGCCGGATTGTCAGGTGCGAAGCTGGCGCCGGTGATCGCCACGAGCCGGCCGCCGGGGGCCAGACGCGCCAGGGCCGAGGCGACATGGCGGTAAGCGGCGTCCGCCATGCGGCCCTCGACATTGGCCATGACCGAGAAGGGCGGATTCATCAGCACGACGCTGGGCATCACGGCGGGATCGAGATGATCGTCGATCTGCGCCGCGTCGAAACGGGTGACGGAAATGACCGGGAAGAGAAGCGACAGCAGATTGGCGCGGGTGTCGGCCAGCTCGTTGAGAACGAGCGCGCCGCCCGCGATCTCGGCGAGGATGGCGAGCAGGCCGGTGCCCGCCGACGGCTCGAGCACCCGGTCGGCCGGAGTGATGGCGGCGGCGTGGGCGGCGACCAGGCCGAGCGGGATCGGCGTCGAGAACTGCTGGAAGGTCTGGCTCTCCGCCGAACGCCGCGTATGAGTTGGCAGCAGGTTGGCGATCTTTGACAGCGCGGAAAGGCGGGCCGCCGGAGACCCGGCTTTGCGGAAAAGCGCACGTCCGTATTTGCGGAGGAACAGGACGGTCGCCGCCTCGCAGGCGTCATAGGCCGTCTTCCAGTCCCAGGCGCCGGTGGCGTCCGACGCGCCGAAGGCGGTCTCCATCGCCGCACGCAGGGCGACGGCGTCGACGCGCTCGCCGCGTTCGAGATGAGGCAGGAGCTGGCCGGCGGCCGCGAGGATGGCGACTGCGGGTTCGGGATTGGAGCCGAGCGGAAGCGGCGCGGCGGCGATCGCCGCCGCGGATGCGGAAATCATGGTCATGGTGGGAACCTCAAGGAGAGCGGAAAAGGGCGAGCCCGCGCGGCGCTCTCTCTCGACCGCACCGGCTCAAACCCGTCCCGGCAGCCCTCTCACTCTCAAGGCGCCTACACGGAAAAAGCGCCCGACCGTGAGGTGGGGCGCTTTTCGAGGGGATCAGTTCCAGAGCCCGTCCGCGATCTCGGAGGCGACGAGCGTGCGGGCCTTGTGGATCAGGTCATCGCCGCAGGTATCGACATGGCCGAAGAACCGCGCGCGAGCGCCGTTCGCGGTCCAGTCGGTATAGGCGCAATATTCCCGCACATCGGATCGAAACGCCCGCATGTCGCCAGCCCAGTGAGGCTTGGGTTCGACGACGACCGTGAGGCCGCCTCTGGTCTCCGGCCAGGGCAGAGACCGCTCATGCGGCGGATACTGACGATCCGCCGCGAAGATGGCGTCGATGTCGGTCATGGCGCCTCTCCCGTCTCGGGCCGCACAAAGCCTTCGGGATCGTCGGGATCGGGCGGCAGATAGGCGTCG
Source organism: Zavarzinia sp. (assembly GCA_041915065.1). GTDB lineage: Bacteria > Pseudomonadota > Alphaproteobacteria > Zavarziniales > Zavarziniaceae > Zavarzinia. The sequence continues at coordinate 5,077 of JAYSCC010000099.1, read as the reverse complement.
TAGGGATTGCCGTCGGCGAGATGGCCGAAAGGCGTGAACACATAGTCGCCGTTGTCCCGCCCCACGGCGCAGATGACGTAGCGCGCGCTGCCCGTCACCGCGTCGAGGCACTCCATGAGAGCGAGATTGCCGTCCCCCGCCGCGCGCAGCAGGGTCTGGAAATTGCTCCGGGCATGGGAGGGGATGCTCATAGCGGACCTCCCTCGTCGGAGAGGGTCTCGGCAAGCCAGCCATCGGTGTAGATCCAGTCCACGGTCTCGCCGGTGGCGAGGTCGAGGACATGGGCGCCGCCGCCGAACCCGTCGAGACGCGGCCGCGAGCAGGTGTTGGCGTATTGGAAGCCCCATCTGCCGGTAAGGCCGAACTCGGCGGCGCAACGCTTCACGAACTGGACGAGGCGCTCGGGATCGCCGGTCACGTCGTCGCGCATCCAGAGTTCGGTGCCGCCGTATTGCGGCTCGATCGACAGAAGGAAGCCCTCGGAGGGCGGTTCCTCCGACGCGCCTTCCGCGGACAGCGTGTTGTAGAGATCGAGCGCGCGGGCGGCGTTCTCGGGCGTGCCGACGTCGAGCAGGCACGAGAAATGGGTGAAATAGTTGGCCATGACAGGCTCCTGAAACGAGAAAGCCCGGCGCGATGGCCGGGCTCGGTTGAGGGATGATCGAAGGGGTCAGTAGCCGAACCGCCAGGATGGCCAGGGCTGGCCATCGTCGGCGGCGGCGACGGCTTCCGGCAGATAGCCGCCATCGCCTTCGACCAGGGTTGGATCGCGCACCGGCGTTTCGTCGATGACGGTGACGCAAACGACGAGACCGTCTTCGACCTCGACGTGGACGGGCACGAGATACTGAAAGACGACGCGGCGCGTGGCCGACGGGTCGGGTTCAATCATGGAAGGTCTCCTTGCGAAGATGCGGGGAAGCGACCTCTCGCCGCTCCCCCGCCGTGAGGGTCATTCGGCAGCGATCGTCAGGGCGTCCTCGTCCTCGATCTCTTCGGCATCCTCGTCGCCGTCCTCGCTGAGGAAGGCCGGCAAGGCGGCCTCTTCGTCGGCGTCGGCCTCCGCGCCCGGTTCGATGACCTCCCCGTCATGGGGATCGATCAGGCGCAGCGGCTCGGGCAGCCAGGCGGTGTCGGCCAGCAGGCGCTCGGCCTCCTTGGCCATGTCGCCCTTCTTCAGATGGTCGATGAGCTGCGCGGCCCGTTCGCCGGCGCCCTCCCGGACGGCTTCGAGGATGCGGGGCTTGGTGACGCGGCCGAGATAGTTGCCGACCGTCGGCCGCCAGCCCGCCGCCACCATGTCGAGGCCAGTGGCGCGCGCCAGCCGGTCGGCCTGGGCGAGGCGGACATCCAGCCCATGCTGGCTGACGCCCGATCCGTAGGGGTTCGGCCGCTCGAACAGCGCGTTCACGCCGAAGCTGACGCAATGGGCGAGCAGATCGAGGCGCGTGCCCGGATCGAGATCGGTGAGCCAGTCCCACAGCGCCTGGTCGTCGGCGGGAACGTGATCGCCCCAGCGCCCGTGCCGCTCGGCGATCTCGTGCGCCGTGCCGCTGTCCTTCAGCTCCTCCGGTTGGGCGGAGAAGAAGACGTGGCGGACGCTGGCCTCGAGGCAGCCCGTCGGCGCGGGTCGCCGGAAGGTATCGCTGACCAGCTTGTGCAGCAGCATGGTCATGGCGACGTCGGGATGCTCGGCGAGCGCGTTACGCAGCGCCAGCGTGCGATGCGCGGTCAGCTCGATGACGAGGCGCTCGGGCAGCGGCTTGATGCCGTCCTCCTCGTCGTCTTCCGGCTCCGCGGCCTGGCCGCCGACGGTGACGACGGCGCGTTGAACGGCGGGCGTGGCCGAATGGCCGGTGTCGCCGTCCGTCTCCGTCGTATCGTTTCCTTCGTCGTCGACCGGGCGCTCGTCCTCGGGGCGGACATAGCCACGGTCGACCGACAGCGAGCCGTCGGCGTCGAGGCTGACGAAGACGCCGGCGGTGGGGATGTCGGCCGGATCGTAGATCGCCGGGCGCTGCTCGAAGGCGTCGAGCGCCTGCTCGATCTCTCCGAGACGCGCGTCGATCTCGTCTGGCAGCTCGTCGGCTTCGGCATATTCGGCCTCGAGCCGGTCATACTCGTCACGCAGCGCCTCGCGAGTGGCGCGCTCCTCGTCGGTCAGGTCGACCGCCGTTCCGGCAAGCTCCCGAAGCCCGTGCTCGTGGCCGTAGGGAAAGCTCAGGGCGGCCTCGACCCACTTCCAGCCTTCGCCCGCGATCTCGTCGGCGGCGGTCTTGAGCTTCTCGGCCACCAGGCGGTCGAGCAGGGCCGGGTCTTGCAGCCAGCCGCCGTCGTCGGACTGGAAGAGGTCGCGCAACACGATGCCGCCGGCCGCTTCATAGGCTTCGACGCCCACGAAGACGGCCCGCCTGTCGGAAGCCCGCACCGTGGTCTCGGTCAGCATCCGGCGGATGTGATAGGGCTCTTTCTGCCAGCCATCCTTGATCGCGTCCCAGACCTGCTCCTGGCGTGCATGGTCGGAACTGACGGTGAAGGCCATGAGCTGCTCGAGCGTCATGCCGTCGTCGGCGTAGATCTCGAGCAATACCGGCGAGACGGAAGCGAGGCGCAGGCGCTGCTTCACGATATTGACGCCGACGAAGAAGGCGGCGGCGATGGCTTCCTCGGTCATGCCCTTCTCGCGCATGGCCTGGAAGGCGCGGAACTGATCGAGCGGATGCAGCGGCGCGCGTTCGATGTTCTCGACCAGCGAGACCTCATCGACCAGGATGCCGCTGTTGGCGTCGCCGACGACGCAGGGCACCGGCGCGGTCTTGGCCAGACGCTTCTGCTTCACCAGCAATTCGAGCGCGCGATAGCGGCGGCCGCCGGCGGGCACCTCGAAGATCCCGGTTTCGGCGCCATCGGCGTCGAGGACGGGACGGACATGCAGGCTCTGGATCAGGCCGCGCCGGGCGATGGACTGGGCCAGCTCCTCGATCGAGACGCCGGCCTTGACGCGCCGGACGTTGGACTGGCTCAGCACCAGCTTGTTGAAGGGGATGTCGCGCGCCGACGACAGGGTGATCTTCTGAATGGCAGTCGCCATGATCGTTACTCCGCGACGGGCGGCCGAGAGCCTCTCTCTCGACCTCCGACCCGTCACGAAGCGAAGCGCAGCCCTCTCACTCTCAGGAGGGCCGCGCCGGGCGGGCGGAAAAGCGTGAAGCCGGAAGCCCGCCTCTCCGCCTTTCCGGTTTTCAGGATCATCACACGCCGCACAGGCCCTCGCACTCGTTGGGCCAGAGATCGAGCTGGCCGCGATCGCCATCGGTCGACAGGTCGACCTGGTCGAGCGGCACCGCGGAACGGTGGAGATAGACGTCACCACGAATCCCCCGGAATCCGGTGCGAATGGCGGCGTCGACCGATACGGCGTCGGCCCAAGCCTCGGGATCGCGGTCTCGCATCCGCCGCCAGTGATCGTCAGAATGGAACGGGCAACCGATGCAGGCGCTCTTGGGTGGCAGGGGGTAATCGTGCCGATCCAGCCAGCGCAGGCAATCCAGACGGGTCATGCCTTGCTCGATGAGCGGCCAGCGGTTGATCTGCCACGGCTCGAACGAAGGCTTCATGCGTAGCACCTCGTCGAGCGAGATCCCGATCCACTGTTCGGCGATGGGAGCCTTTGGCGAGCGCCGGCCGGCGATGCCGAGCAGCTCGCGGACCTTCCGGCGGATTGGCGCGATCTTGTAGTCGCCGGTGCATTGGCGGCGGATCATGCCGACTCCGACCCGTTCGGTCGGCACGATGCGGGAGCCGATGGCGACGAGATCACCGTTCTCGTCCTCATCATAGACGGGCAGCTCCGCGCCTGCCGGCGTCACGGTGCGGGTGAAGGCCGGGATCGAGGCCCATCGCTCGCCGCGCGCGCCGGCGAGAAGGTCGGCGCGCAGGTCTCCGGCCGAGACGATATGGACCGGGAAGGGCAGGACGTTGGGCGATCGCAGCCAGGCGAGATGCTCATAGACGGCCCTCGGCTCCCAGCCGGTATCGGCGAAGATCGCGCAATCCGGTATGGGGCCGATCTCGCCATGCGCGGCCATCAGGGCGAGCGTGGTGGACTGGACGCCGGCGCCCAGGCTGAGAACACGCAGGCGGATGGACGCCTGCTGTTCGGGGGATGGCGCCAGTGCGGGGAAGACGGGGGCGTTCATCACGCCGCCTCCCGTTCGTCGTCGGCCATGCCGACGTCGGCGTCCGGCAGGAAGCCAAGCAGCCAGTCGGCCGCCCTGCTGGCCTGGGACGCGGCGCGCACGATGGCGCGATTGTCCTCGCGCAGCACTTCGAGCCAGGAGCCGATGTAGTCGGCATGTCGGACGGTGGGCGTGATGCCGAGCGAAGCGCAGCAGAAAGCGGCGTTGATCTCGGCGACCAGCTCCTCGAAGGCGTATTTCTTCGAGCCGAAGCCGCCGGTGAGGTCACGGCCGAGCCGGGAGGCATGGCCGGTCGCGTGCCCCAACTCGTGCAGGGCCGTGCGGTGCCAGTTGATCGGCTCGAAATATGCCTGGGGCGGCGGCACCTGCACAAAGTCGTGCGCCGGCACATAGAAGGCGCGGTCGCCGCCGATGCGGAAGTCGATGCCGGTCGCCCGGATTAGGGTCTCGACCCGTGGCTCGATGAGGCCGGGCGGAGGCGGTGGGGCCACAATGGCGACATCCTCCGGCAGGCCGTCGCATTGCGCCGCGTTGAACACCGTGAAGCGCTTGAGGAACGGGATCGCGGCCGCTTCCTCGCCGGCCTCGCGGGCGCGGCGCTTCTCGTCCTCCGGCGTGAAACGGTCGGCATAGACGACGGTGGTGCCGCGTTCGCCCCGGCGGACATTGCCGCCGAGCGACAGGGCCTGGCGGAAGGTGAGCCAGCTCTGGCCGGGAAAGCCGTGCTGGATCACCGCGCCCCAGAGGATCAGCACATTGATCCCCGAATAATGCCGCCCGGTCGCGGCGTTCCTCGGCATGGCGAGGGGCGCCTTGACCGAGGCCGATCCCCAGGGCTGGACCCAGGGGAAGCGGCCTGCCTCCAGCTCGGCGATGAT
>JAYSCC010000098.1:0-8228 GCA_041915065.1 Zavarzinia sp. | reverse complement strand
CCAATTCTTCGAGGCAGCCGCGCCAAGCGACGATGCCGTCCGATTTCGAGAAGATCGCCGTGGTCGGCACGCCTTCGACCGGTTCGAACAGATGGCTCGAATAGGTTTCGGCCACTTCGTCGACCGATTTGCCGGACAGTCGCTCGAAGATCTGCCAAGCGTTGGTCGATTTCGGACCGGCCGCGATCGGGCTGCCAAGGGTGATGATCTGGCGGACGAGTTGCGGCGCCTCGCGGGCGATCTCGCGGGCATAGACGCCGCCCAGGCTCCAGCCGACGATCGAGACCTTGCGGCCGCTGTGGCGCACGATCTCGACCAGGCGCTCGCGCAGGCCCTCTTCCAGGAATTCGTTGGGGCCGAGGTTGCGGCCCAGTTCCCAGGCCTGGACGTCGTAGCCGCGGTGCTTGAGGAAACGCCGCAGCAGCACGGTCGAAAGATCGCTGGCCAGGAAACCGGGCAGCACCAGCACCGGGTGCCCGTCGCCCCGGGGGGCCAGGCGCAGCAAGGGCAGGGCATTGATCGCCTGGAACAATTCGCCGAGCGCCCGGACTTCCGACACGGCGAGCAGGAGCGACGGCGGATCGGGCTCCTTGACGACGGCACGCATTCTTCTCTCCCCGGACGGTTGGCGTCGATCTGGTGTCGACTCTGCGCGTCCATTCCTTAAGGCTCGGTCAACTGACGATCCGTCAGCCGAGCCCCTTCCGCCATTGTCTATTTGGACGAGGCGTCGAGCATTTTCTCGATCGGCTTCACCAGGCTGGCCGAAGTCGGCTTGACGAAGGAGCCGGCGGCTTCGACCAGCCTGCCCTGGCCGTCGAAGAGATATTTGTGGAAATTCCAGCGCGGCCTCGCATAGGGGCGCTGTTCCGCGATCCATTTGAAGAAGGGATGCGCTTCGGCCCCGGTGACCGGCACCTTGGCGGCGAGCGGGAAGGTGACGCCGTAATTGATTTCGCAGAATTCTGCGATGTCGTCGGCCGAGCCCGGCTCCTGATTGGCGAAATCATTGGACGGCACGCCGACGATGGCGAGGCCCTTGCCGCCATATTTCTCGAACAATTCCTCGAGCCCCTTGTATTGGGGCGTGAAGCCGCATTTGGACGCGGTATTGACCACCAGGAGCGGCCGGCCGGCGAATTGGGACAGCGGCAGCTCGCCGCCCCGCAGGCCCTCGAAACTGAACTGATGGGCGGAACCTTCCGGCGTCTTGCCGGTGGCGGCGTCGGCCACCGCGGCGGCGAGCCCGCTCAGGGGGTTGTCGCGCAAAACCTTGGCGATCTTGTCCAGCATGGGCGCCCTCTCCTCGGCTTGTCGTCTGGCCGCTCCATCAATGCCCCAAGTATACGAAAGCGAGAAGGCATCGGATTGACATTGGCGTTAGTATAATCGGCAATGCGTCTTGACGGACACGCCATGGTCGATCGCTTCATGAACGCCTTCAGTTTTCTGCGCCGCACTTTCCTGCTGGCTGCGGAGTCGCGCGCCACACTGGAACTCGCCGGCCTCGCGGCGTCCTGGGCGCTGCTCGGTGCCAGCGCGCGGGGCGACGGCCATCCCGTTCTGGTGGTGCCCGAATTCCTCACCGGCGACGGCGCCACCTGGCCGCTCCGCCGCTTCCTCGCCGATCGCGGCTATGCCGTCTATGGCTGGGACCAGGGCTTCAACCTGGGTCCGCGGCCCGACGTGATGTCGACCCTGCAGGCGCGGATCGGCCATCTGGCCGATTTGCACGGCACCAAGGTGAGCCTGGTCGGGGTCAGCGTCGGCGGCATCTATGCCCGCGAGGCGGCCAAGGCCAAGCCCGATTCGGTGCGCACCGTGATCACGCTCGGCACGCCGACCCGGCCGCTGTCGGACGATGTGTTGAACGAGGATGCGCCCCTCGGCCTGGTCGAGGCGCTCCGCCTCGCCGTCGGCACGCTGCGCGAGCGGATCGCCAAGGCGCCGCCGGTGCCGACCACCGCGATCTTCAGCCGGAGCGACGGGCTGGTCGCCTGGAAGGCCTGCCTCGAGGCCGACGGCCCGATGCACGAGAGCGTGGAAATCTTCTCGAGCCATCTCGGCATGGCCCACAACCCCCTGGCCCTCATGGTCATCGCCGACCGGCTGGCCCAGACCGAGGGCCTATGGCGGCCCTACAAGTCGCTCGACGGCAAGGCGTCGGCCCGCCTGAGTAGCGCAGACTGACCCGTAGCGCAGACTGACCCGTAGCGCAGACTGACCCGTAGTGCCGGCCGACCAGGCGCGCCGATCGACCTGCCGCGCTGTCCCCGCCGAGAAGCCGGGACAGCGCGCGTCGGCGATTACTTCGCGGCCTTTTTGGCGGCCGGCTTCTTGGCCGCGGGCTTTTCCACCTTGGGCGCAGGCGCTGCCTTTTCGGCCTTGGCGGCGGCCTTCGGAGCGGCCTTCGGGGCCGCCTTGGGGGCTGCTTTCGCCTTCTTGGGCGGGGCCGCGACCGCCAGCGTGGCCGCCGGCTTGAAGGTCAGGCGGCTGCTCGCCTTGATCTTGATCGCTTCGCCGGTCTGCGGATTGCGGCCCTTGCGTGCGGCCCGCTTCTTCACCTCGAAGGTGCCGAGGCCGGGCAGGCGCAGCTTGTCGCCCTTGGCGGTGCGGGTGGCGATGAATTCGATCGCGCCGCGCAGGGCCTTTTCGGCCGTCTTCAGTTCGATCCCGATGTGGGCCGCATAGTCGGCAATCAATTCCTTGAACGTCGCCACGTCTTCCCCCTTGTCCCCGCGCGGCTCGGAAGCCTCGCCTCCGCGCAAGGCCCGCGCGCGGCCATTCTACATGGCTTTGCGCCGGACCAAAGCGCCCAGGTTACAGTTGCACGACGGAATTTCGGGCGCCGGCGATCATCCGTTCCGCCGCCTCGGCGACCGAGCCCGCCGGCCCGCCCGGCCCGAACAACTGACCCGAGACATAGGCGCCTTCGATCAGGAGGTGCAGGCCGTCGCCCAGCACTTCGGGCGCGGCCGCGCCCATGGCGGCGGCCATGGCGCACAGGCGGCGGCGCAACTCCTGCTTATGGGCGAGCGAGACCCGGAAGGCCGGATGGCCGGGATCGGGATATTCGACCACCGCGTTGGTGAGGCCGCAGCCCCGATAGGCAGCCTGGGTCGCCCGCGCCGCGATACCGCGCAAGAAATCCAGGATCTGCGCTTCGGCATCACCCGGATGTGCGGCCACGGCGGCGTCGAAACGGGCCCAGAATTCGCCCTCGTAATCGCGCAGACAGGCGGCCGCCAGCTCGTCCTTCGAGGTGAAGGCGCGGTACAGGCTGGGCTTGGTGACGCCGGCCGTGGCGACGATCTCCTCGACGCCGACGGCGCGGATACCGCGCCGGTAGAAGAGGTCGCGCGCCGCCGCCCGGATCCGATCGACCGCCCTGAGCGGGGCGCGGAGGGCGGGTTTGGCGGGCGTGTTGCCCGATTGGGGAGTAGCGGTCATGCGTGAGACGCCGGTTGACGATGTTACCGATCGGTACCTATACAGGAGGATCACAACGTACCGGTCAGTCACATGAACATAGGACGCGCCCGGCCCTTTGGCCAGAACTATGCCTTCGTCGTCGTCGCGGTGATCTTCCTGGCCCTGCTGGCGGCCGCCGGCCAGCGCTCGGCGCCGGGCGTGCTGATCCGCCCGCTCGAAGCCGCCTTCGGCTGGAGCCGGGGCGAGATTTCGCTCTCGGCCGCGGTGGGCATCTTCCTCTACGGCATGGTCGGGCCTTTCGCGGCCGCCCTGATGGCCAGCATCGGCATCCGCCGCACGCTGATGTCCGCCCTCGCCCTGATGGCGGTGGCGACGGCGGCGAGTTCCTTCATGACCGCGAGTTGGCAATTGGTCGCCACCTGGGGCGTGCTCTCCGGCCTCGGCTCCGGCTGCGTCGCCATTGTTCTCGGGGCGACCGTGGTGAATCGCTGGTTCGTCTCGAACCGCGGCCTGATGATGGGCCTGCTGACCGCCAGTGCGGCGACCGGCACGCTGGTCTTCCTGCCCCTGCTCGCCTGGATCGCCGACACCTGGGGCTGGCGCCCGGTGGTGCTCTCGGTTTCGGCCGCGTCGGCGGTGCTGATCCCGCTGGTCTGGTGGCTGCTGCCGGAGCGCCCGGCCGACATCGGCCAACTGCCCTATGGCGCGGCCGAGGCGCCGCCGCCGGCGCCGGCCGCCGGCATGCTGACCCAGGCCTTCGGCGCCCTCGGCCGGGCGGCGCGGACTTCCGCCTTCTGGTGCCTGTTCGCGACGTTCTTCATCTGCGGCCTGACCACCAACGGGCTGGTCGGCACCCATCTGATCGCGCTCTGCGGCGACCAGGGCATTCCGGAGGTGCAGGCGGCCGGCCTGCTCGCCGCCATGGGCCTGTTCGACCTGGTCGGCACCACCGGCTCGGGCTGGCTGAGCGACCGATTGGACCCGCGGAAGCTCCTCTTCGTCTATTACGGGGTGCGCGGCCTGTCGCTGATCTATCTGATCCATTCGGATTTCACGATCTACAGCCTCGGCCTGTTCTCGGTCTTCTACGGCCTCGACTGGATCGCCACCGTGCCGCCCACGCTGCGCCTGACCACCGAGCATTTCGGCGACCGCGACGCCCCCGTGGTGTTCGGCTGGATCGCCGCCGGCCACCAGATCGGCGCCGCCACCGCGGCCTTCGGCGCCGGCTGGCTGCGCAGCGCCCAGGGCAATTATCTCGAAGCCTTCGTCATCGCCGGCGCGACCGGCCTCGCCGCCGCCGTCATCTCGCTCGCGATCGGCCGCCGTGCGCCAGTGGCGGCCCGAGCCTAACCGGGCACGAGCAGGGCGAGCGCCGTTTTCACCGGGAGGTAGAGGCGGTGCGGCCGGTCCGTCAGGGGCGTGAAGCCGAAGGCTCGATAGAAGGCAGCCGCCCGCTCGTCGATCGCCTCGACGAAAACGGCATGGGCACCGATCGGCGCCGTAGCAACCGTGCGCAACGCGTCGAACAGCAAGGCTTCGCCGAGGCCGAGGCCGGCGAAGTCACGGTGCCGGCCGAGCCAACCGATCAGCACCGCCGGCACGCCCGGATAGCGCGGCAGCCGCTTCGCCAAATCGGGTGGCACCTCGGTCAGGGCGGCCGTGGCGGATGACAGCGTGTAGAAGCCGGCGACCCGTCCGGTCGCCAGTTCCTTCGCAACGAAACAGGTTGCATAGCGACGCGCAACGTCCTGGGTAACGATCTCCCTGAAATAACGATCGATCCGGTCGTTGCCGCAGGTGAAATCGCGTCGATCGTGGCCCTCCGCCAGCGGCTCGACGGCGAAGCGCCGGCTCACCGCGGCTCGATCAATTCGGCGTGGCGGCGCGCCGCGCGCTGCAGCCGGTCATTCGGAGCCGGCGGTGCGATCAGGGCCTCGGCGAAGCGGCGCTGATCCTCGACGGCGAGCCGCAGGATTTCCGCTTCCTCGACCGTGCGGCGGGCATCTTCCCCTGCGGTCGCGATGATATAGGCGGTCAGGGTCATGCCGCGCAGCTTGGCGGCCTGCTGTAGCTGCTCGTAGACGCGTTGCGGAATGCGCGCTTCGAGCCGGGCCGTCGGGCCGGCCGCGCTGGCAATTTCGGACTTGCTCTCAGGTCGGGGTTTGGCCATGGCGATCTCCCGCCACGACGATACGGCAGATTGCCGTATGTAGCAAGCAGGGGGCGGCGGTGCCGCCCCCGCCATCAGATCAGCTGCACTTGGCGTCCATCATCTTCTTGCCGAGGTCGGTCGCCTTGCCGGCCAGTTCCTGGATCTGCTTCTGGAGATCCGCGACCTTGGCCTGGTCGCCGGCCGCGGTCGCCGCGGCGAGGTCGGTGCCGAGCTTGGTCGCCTGATCGGACAGCTTGGCCGCTTCGGCCTTCATGCTGTCGCAGCTCTCGCCGCCGCCGCAGGCCGCCAGCACCAGCAGGCCGAAAGCGAAAGCGCCGGCCTTCATGACGTGATTCATCATTTCCCCCTCATGTCGTGGCGGCCGCCGCAGCGGCCGCGCCGACACTCTCCGCCATGCCGGAGATTCCGGCAAGAGGGGCTCGGAAGAGAGCCTCAAGCCGTGAGTACGACCCGGCCCACCACCTTGCCGGCCTTCAGATCGTGCAGGGCCGCGGTCGCCTCGGCCATCGGGCGCAGGGTGACCGGGATCGGCGCCACCTTGCCGGCCCGCACGAGGTCGAGCAATTCGCCGAGTTCGGCCAGACTGCCGACATAGGAGCCGACGATCGAAATGCCGTTCCAGGGCAGCAGCGGGATCGGCATCGAGAGGGCACCGCCGAACAGGCCGACCACCACCGCGGTGCCGCCCCGGCGCAGGCCCCGGGTGGCGAGTTGCACGGTCGCCTCGGCCCCGACGAAGTCGAGCGCCGCATGAACGCCGCCGATCTTCTTCTGGAGATGGGCCATGGTCTCCTTCTCGCGCGGGTCGAGCACTTCGCTGGCGCCGGCCGCCTTGGCCGCCTCCGCCTTCACGGGATCGATCTCGGCGACCAGCAGGGGGGCGGTGGGATAGAGCGCGCGGGCGACCTGGATCGCCATCAGGCCGACGCCGCCGGCGCCGATGATCAGAATGGGATCACCGGCCCCGGCGGGCGGGATCTTCTTCAGCGCCGAATAGGCGGTCAGGCCCGAGCAGGCGAGCGGGCCGGCGCGGTCCTCGGCGATGCCGCTGTAATCGAGCAGGTAACGGGCGTGGGGCACCACCACGGTGTCGGCGTAACCGCCGTCGACATTGACGCCGAGGTGGCGGCCCTTGGGACACAGATGCTCGAGCCCGCGGGCGCAGGTCGGGCAGGCGCCGCAACCGATCCAGGGATAGACCACCCGGCGCTCGCCGATGGCGACAGCTTCGGCGGCCGGGCCGGCCGCGATCACCGTGCCGACGATCTCGTGGCCCAGGGTGAAGGGCAGCTTGCGCCCGCCGCGCACGTCCAGGCGGTTACCGCCGCCCATCTCGAAATAGCCTTCATAGATGTGAAGGTCGGAATGGCAGACGCCGCAGCGCGAGATCCGCACCACCACTTCGCTGCCCTGGGGGACCGGATCGGGCTCCACCAGCTCGCACAGGGGGGCACCGTAGTCGACCATTTTCTGGCTTTTCATCGAACGCATCCTCCGCCATTCGCGGGCAAGGTAAGGGAGCCGCAGCAGCGCAGCAAGGACCGCTCACGGTGCCAGGCCGAGGCGGGCGCGGAGATCGGCCGGCGTCTCGCCCGCCGCACGCATGGCGGCCAGCGTCAAGGCCTTGTCCCGCTTGGCGAGGCGGATGCCGTCTTCGCCCATCACCAGGCCGTGGTGGTGGTAGCGGGGCGTCGGCAGGCCGAGCAGGGCTTGCAGCAGGCGGTGGACATGGGTCGCCGGGAAGAGATCGATCGCCCGCGTGACCAAAGTGATCGCCTGCAGGGCGTCGTCCACCGTGACCGCCAGGTGATAGCTGGCCGGGGTTTCCTTCCGCGCCAGCACGACATCGCCGAGCAACGCGGGCCGCGCCGCCTGGAGCCCGGCCTTCTCGTCGAACCAGGTGAGTCCGCCGCCCGCCAATGCCAGCGCCTTGCCGACATCGAGGCGGAGCGCATGATCGCCCCCCTCGGCCAGGCGGGCCTCTCGTTCGGCGGCCGACAGGCGCCGGCAAGTGCCGGGGTAGAGCGGCCCGGCCGGCCCCTGGGGTGCGCCACCGGCGGCCTGGATCTCGGCCGCGATCTCGGCCCGCGTACAGAAACAGGGATAGAGCACGCCGAGCGCCTCGAGCCGGTCGAGGGCGGCGCGGTAATCGTCGAAATGCGCCGACTGGCGACGGATCGGGCCGTCCCAGGTGAGACCGAGCCAGGTCAGGTCCTCGACGATGCCGGCCTCGAAAGCGGGACGGCAGCGGGTCCGGTCGATGTCTTCGAGGCGGAGCAGGAAGCGGCCGCCGGCCGCTCGCGCCCGGTCATGCGCGAACCAAGCCGCGAAAGCATGGCCGAGATGGAGCCCGCCAGTTGGACGTGGCGCAAAACGTGTAGTTATGGGGGCAATTTGGACCAATACGGACTTTTCCCTGGCGCGAATCGCCAGGATGATTATGGCAGCCGCGACGCCACGTAGGAGTTTCCCCGCATGACACCGATCGACGGACCGCGCTTGGCACCGGCAGACGGCCGGCCGGCCCGCCACCTCGTCGTGCTGCTCCATGGCTATGGCGCCGACGGGGCGGACCTGATCGGCCTCGGCCACGAATGGCGCCGGCTGCTGCCCACCGCCT
>JAYSCC010000097.1:0-8246 GCA_041915065.1 Zavarzinia sp. | reverse complement strand
CCTCGGGCGGGATTTCGACGGCGTAGAAGAGGGCGGCGATCGACGGCTTGGTGACATAGGAATAGTCGAAATGCCATTCCTCCCGCGCATTGACGAAGAGCGACTTCATCACGCCGCCTTCCTTCAGGTTGCCGATCTTGATGATCTCGGGATGGCCGTCGAGCAGATATTTGCTGTCGATATGGGCTTCGGTGAAGCCGATGCGCCGGCTCCAGTCGACGATCTTCTCGGGCACCGCGGGCTGGTTCGGTAGGACAATGACGCGGTACTCGTGAAAGGCGCATTCGACCTCGGCCCAGACGGCGTCGTCGATCGGCGCCGCGATGTCGACCCCTTCGACCCGGGCGCCGAAGGTGCCGCCCAGCGGCGTCACGGTGATATGGGTATAAGAGGCCGCCGTCGACATGTCCGAACTCCCGCAAAAGCTCACGTCGACATCCGATGATGCCCATGAATTCGATCTGCGCAACAAGCTTTGACCGGCCTCAAAACATGCTTTTCACATTCGTTCACTAACCGTGATTGTCCCGGGCGGGCCGGCCGTGTTACCGGATTCACATCATGATGAACGTGTCCTTGCCGGGTGGAGAGGTTGACATGCTGGAAGTGTCCAAGATCGCCGAATTGCGCCGCCAGCTCGCCGCGGCGCTCCGCCTCGCCGTCCGCTTCGGCCTACACGAGGGCGTCTGTAACCACTTCAGTGTCCGCGTGCCAGGGGACGAGGAACTCTATCTGATCAACCCGATGGGCGTGCATTGGTCGGAGATCACGGCGAGCCGGCTGCTCCTGGTCGACGGCGCCGGTGTCGTCCTCGAAGGTACCGGCGTGGTCGAGCCGACCGCCTTCTTCATCCATACCGAAGGCCACAAGGCCCGGCCCGACGCGGTCTGCATCCTGCACACCCACATGCCCTATGCGACAGCACTCACCTGCGTCGAGGGCGGCCGGCTTCGCTTCGTTCACCAGAACGCGCTGCGTTACTACGGCCGGATCGCCTATGACGACGGCTACAACGGCCTCGCCATGGACGCGGAAGAGGGCGAGCGGATCGCCGAGGGCGCTTCCGGCGGCGAAGACATCATCTTCCTCGCCCATCACGGCGTCGTCGTGCACGGCCGTTCGGTGGCCGAAGCCTTCCACGACCTCTACTATCTCGAGCGCGCCGCCCAGGTGCAGGTGCTCGCCGCCTCGACCGGCCTGCCGCTCCGCGAGATCAGCCCCAATGTCGCGGCCCAGACGGCGAAGCAATTCGCCGATCTGGCCGAATTCGAGTCGTCCTATCACTTCGCGGCGCTCGAACGGGTATTGGCGGCCGAGACACCCGACTACCGCGACTGAGACGGATTTGAGCGGCGGGGGAGACAAGACGTCCGGCCGGCGGCTGGACGGGCGGGAGGCGGGCGTGCTGGCCAGGCTCGCCCTGCCCATCGTCATGGCGCGCATCGGCCTCACTTTGATGCTGGTGGTCGACAATATGATCGTCGGCCATTTCGGTACCGCGGCATTGGCTTCCTTCGCCCTCGGCCTCGTCCTGGTGCAGACCATGCAGACCGTCGGCCTCGGCCTTCTCATGGGCGGCATGGTCGAAATCTCGGCCGCTTTCGGGCGCGGCGACATGGCGGCATGCGGGCGGATCTGGCGCCGCTCCCTGCTTTATGCCGCGGTGATCGGGCTCGGCTTCGTCGTGGTCGCCCATCAGGCCACGGCGATCTTCGCCGGCCTCGGCCAGGGGCCGGAGCTCGCCGCGTCGGCGGGCCATATCTCCGCCCTGATCGGCTGGTCGCTGCCGCCCATGCTGATCTATATCGCCTCGATCGGGCTTCTCGAGGCGACCGGCTATCCTTACGTCGGCGTGGTCATGCTGGCGCTCGCCAATGCGCTCAACCTCGTCCTCAACCTGTTGCTGGTCGACGGCGTGGCGGCCATGGGGGCGGAGGGGGCGGCGCTGGCGACCCTGATCGCGCGCCTGGTGCTGGCCGCCGGCACGGTCGGTTACATCGTCTTCCTGATGCGCGAGCGGGCTTCCCTCGGCCGGCCGTCATGGGCCGATCACGCCTGGTCGGCGGGTCGGCACCAGCGCCGCATCGGCTATGCCGAGGGCATGAGCATGGGGATCGAGAGCGGTTCCTTCTCGGCCCTCACGCTGTTCGCTGGCCAGATGGGCGCGGTCGAACTGGCCGCCTACACGGTCGCCATCAATATCAACATGATGCTGTTCATGCCGGCGGTCGGGGTCGGCGGGGCGGCGGCGGTGCGCGTCGCCCAGGCGCGCGGCCGGCATGACGGGCCAGGCATGGCCCGTTCCGGCACCACCGGGCTCGCGGTCTTCGCCGCCCTCATGCTGACCGTCGCCCTGCTGTTCCTGGCCGTGCCGGGGGCGGTGACCGCGCTCTATACCGCCGATCCGGCGCTGGTGGCTGTCGCGGTGCCGATCGTTGCCCTGATCGGTTTCCTAGCGCTGATCGACGGGGCGCAGCGGGTGGTCGCCAATATCCTGCGCGGCTATGGCGAGACTTGGCTGCCGACGACCAGCCATTTGTTCTCCTATGTCGCGGTCATGGTGCCGGCGGCCTGGTTGCTCGGCGTTCATTTCGGGCTCGGCGCCCGCGGGCTGATCGCGGCGATCGCCTTCGCCTCGGTGGTGGCGACGGCGCTGCTGCTGTTCCGATTCCGGCAATTGGCGGCGCGGCCGCAGTTCAACGAGGAGGTGACATGGGCAAGTTCCTGAGCCAGGCGCAGATCGACGGCTTCCGGCGTGATGGTTTCGTCAGCCGGCTGCCCGTCCTCTCTTCCGACGAAGTGGCGCGCCTGAACGCCCTGACCGAAGCCTTCGAGGCGGCGCGGCCGCAGGACCTCGCCTGGGCCTTCGACATCAAGGCCAATCTCCTGTTCGATTGGGTTTATGAACTGGGCCGCCACCCCTTGCTGCTCGATGCGGTCGAGGACTTGATCGGCCCGGACATCCTGATGACCAACGCGACCTTCCGGATCAAGAACCCGGGCAGTCACGTCGACTACGGCTGGCATCAGGATTCGGCCCGGATCGAGGTGACGCCGTCCTTCGTCATCGCCTATGTGGCGCTCTCGCCGGCGACGATCGAGAACGGCTGCCTCCAGGTCATTCCGGCGACCCACGACCGCGTCCGCCCCTTCTCCCTGACCGAGGGGCCGGGTCAGCGCAAGCGCCTGGTCGCAAGGGTGATCGACGTCGACCCGAGCCAGGCGGTGAACCTGGAACTGGAGCCGGGTGACGTCGCCATCTTCCACGGCAATGCCGTGCACGGCTCACCCGCCAATATCAGCGCCATGCGCCGGGTCGCCATCCTTTACGACTACACCCCGGCAGCAGGGCGGCAGAACATCGGCATGGGTTCGGGCCAGCTCGTGCGCGGGCGTGATCCTTACGGTTTCTGGGGCCACGAGCCGGTGCCGGAACCGGGCCTGACCGAAGCCAATGTGCTGGAGCGGCGCCGCATCCTCTCGACCTATCACGAAAATGTCCTGATGGGGCCGCGCCTGCCGGGCGAGACGGTGACCTTCCCCGATCGCCCCTATTGAGCGATCAGGGCCGCGGCGCGCTCGGCCAGCGCCATGGTCACCATGTTCAGGTTGACCGAGATCGGCGTCGGGAAGACCGAGGCGTCGGCGACCCGGAGCCGCCCGACGCCCCGGACCCGCAGGTCCGGCGTCAGCACCGGGCCGATCGGGCAACTGCCCATCGGGTGGTAGGAAACGCCGCAGACCTGGCGGATGAAGGCGGCGATCTCGGCATCCGTGGTCGCTTCCGGCGCCGGATAGACTTGCTCGGCGATCCAGGGCGCCAGGGCCGCCGTCGCCGCCAGGCGGCGGGCATAGCGGTGCGCCGCGACCAGCAAGGCCTCGTCCTCGCCGCCGGCATCGCTCAGCATGTTCATGGCGATCACCGGCCGGTCGCGCCAGTCCGGCGTCGCCAGGCTGACGCTGCCGCGGCTCTTCGGCCGGGCGACGTTGGGCGCCAGGCAGAGCCCGCCCGGTACCGCCGAAAAGCCCGGCACATGGGAATAGTCGTAACCGTGCCAGGCGACATGGAACAGGATGTCCGGGCGTGATGCGCCGGGTGTCAGCGCCAGCACGGCGCCGGCATCGGCATAGTTGCTCACGGTTTCGGGCAGGGGGCGGGTGGTGGCGAAGATCGCCGCCGCTTCCGGGTGATCGACCAGGTTGCGCCCGACCGGCAGGTCGGCCCGGGGTGCGATGCCGAGCGTGGCCAGTTCCGCCGCCGGCCCGATGCCCGAGAGCAGCAGGAGCTTGGGCGTCTCGAAGGCGCCGCCGCAGACAATCGTCTCCCGCGCCGCGCGCACCGGGCCGCGGCTGGTCTCGGCGCCCGTGACGGCGCCGCTCTCGTCGAAGCTCAGCCGGCTCGCCACGCAGTCGGACAGGATGGTCAGCGTTTCGGGCAGGGGCCCGCGCAGATAGGCGATCTCGCTCGACTGGCGGATGCGGCCGATCGCGGACAGGGCCAGGAAGCCGCAGCCGTGGCCGGCCGGCAGGTGCCAGTCGGCGCGCGGCACACCGAGCTGGCCGAAGGCTTCGACCGCGGCGGTCGAGAGCGGATCGCCGGACTGGTAGTGGGTGACCGTCACCTGTTCCAGCATGCGGGCGAACCAGGGCCGCATCACATCGGCGCTCCAGCCGGTGGCACCGGCGGCTTCCCAATCGGCGAAATCACCGTCCGGCGGGATATAGGCGATGCAATTGTTGTGGGAGCCGGAGCCGCCCATCATGCGCCCGCGGGAATGGCGGATGGCCGGGTTGCTCACCGGACCCTGCGCCGCATTGGGGTAATGCCAGTCGAGGGGGGAGCCGAGCAGCTCGGTCCAGTGGCTGATGTCCTCGACCGTCTCGCGCCCTTCGATGGCGGGGCCGGCTTCGAGCAGGATCGTGCGGCCCACGTCGGCCAAGCGGCGCGCCAGGATGCAGCCGGCGGAGCCGGCGCCGATCACCAGGAAATCACAATCGAGAGTCATCGGGCAGGTGCCTTTCCGCTGGGCCCGCGGGCGGCCCAGGCGCTCAGCAGGCGGTCGATGATCATGGCCAGGGCGGCCATGGCGGCACCGGCGACGATGCCGCGTCCCGGGTCCGCCTTGGAGAGGGAGAGCAAGGTGTCCTGTTCCAGCCCGCGGGTGCCGACCAGGGCGGAAATCACCAGCATGCCGAAAGCCATCATCACGGTCTGGTTGACCGCCAGGATCAGGGCCGGCCGGGCCACCGGGGCATCGATCAGGCGAAGCTGCTGGCCCGGTGTGGCGCCCGCGATCCGTCCGGCCTCGACGAGCTGGGCCGGCACGCCGCGCAGAGCGGCGTCTGTATAGCGGATCGCCGGGGTCACGGCATAGGCGACGATGGCGATCAGGGCGGAGAATTCACCCGGCCCGAAGATCATCACGATCGGGATCAGATAGATGAAGCTGGGCAGGGTCTGGATCGTGTCCATCACCAGGTTCAATAGTCGCTGCAGGCGGTCGTGGCGCGCCGCCAGGACGCCGATCGGCATGCCGATGGCGAGCGAGAGCGCGACCGAGAGCAGGATCAGATAGAGCGACAGCAAGGCCTGGGGCCAGAAGCCGGAAAAGACGACGACCAGGCCGAGCAGGCCGATGCTCGCCGCCAGTCGCGGCCCGCGCAAGTGCCAGCCGAGGCCGGCGCAGAGCAGCAGCAGCCCGGTCCAGGGCAGGGCGGCCACGAATTCCCGGGTCGGCCGCAAGAACCAGCCGAAGGCCACGGTCTTGATGTCGTTGATTGAAGACGCCAGCGCCAGGTTCAGGGCGGAAACCAGCCCATCCCAGAAGGGTGCCGTGGTGATGGTCAGGGCCGCCGGGGGCAGGCCGTCCGCGGGCAGCAGGGCGGTCGGCAGCACCACCAGGGCGGCGACGGCGAGCGCCAAGTTACGCCGCCGCCGGGCGACCGCCGCCGGACTGTGGTAGACGGGACGCTTCAGCGCCGCCGCCCGGCTCAGCCGGTCCAGGGCGATGGCGATCACCGTGATGCCCAGGCCGGCCTCGAGGCCGAGGCCGAAACGCATCGATTGCAGCGCCTTCAGCACGGTGCCGCCCAGGCCGCCGGCGCCGATCACGCTCGAAATGATGACCATGGTGAAGGACAGCATGATGACCTGGTTCAGGCCGATCAGCAGGTCCGCCCGCGCCGCCGGCAGCAGCACGCGCCACAGGCGCTGGCGCTCGTTCACCCCGGCCATGGTGGCGAATTCGCCGATCTCGGCCGGCACCCGGTCCAGCGCCAGCGTCGTCACCCGCGCCATGGGCGGCAGGGCATAGACCACGGTGGCGACCAGAGATCCGACCGGCCCGAAACCGAAGAGCAGCAGCACGGGCACCAGATAGGCGAAGATCGGCACCGTCTGCATCAGGTCGTAGATCGGGGTCAGCACTGCCTCGATCCAGCGCCGGCGCCAGGCGGCCACCCCCAGCAAGACACCGAAGACGACGCCGAAGGCGACCGAGACGCCGACGGAGGCGAGCGTCAGCATGGCGTCGCGCCAGATCCCGAACAGGGCGCAGTAGGCGAGCGCCCCGCCGGCGGTCATCGCCAGGCGGAGCCCGCCCAGGCGGTATCCGAGCAGCGCGGCGAGCCCGATCACCGACAGCCAGGACAGCGGCGGTACGCCGCTGTCGCCGAAACCCCGGGTCAGCAGGCGTTGCAGCATCTCCATCGGCCAGCGCAGCAGCTCGGCCCCGGCGCGGGTGATGTCCTGGAAGGGGATGCCGGCCACGGTCATTTCCCGCGTCACATATTTGGTGGCGTCGCCGGTCCATTGCCGCATCGGTGGCGTCCAGTCGTCGGGCACGGCGGTCAAGGCGTCGGGCAGCAGCGCGGCCAGGGCCAACAGGCAGAGCACCAGTCCGATGCCGGCCAGGCCGTAACCGATGCGATGTCTCACGCCGCCGTCCCGCGCTCGACCAGGAGCTGCACCACGCGCGACGGGCTCAGCGCGCCGACCGGGCGGCCGGCACCGTCGGTGACGCGGAGCGGGCGGCCGGCGGCGATCACCCGTTCCGCCACCTCGGCGATGCGGGCCCCGGCGGACAGAGGGGCGATGTCGTCGGCGCCGGCTTCGGGCGGGGCGTCGGTCACGGCACCGGCGGTCAGCACCGCGGCGCGGTCGATGCCGCGGGTGAAGGCGCGGACATAGGCGTCCGCCGGATAGAGCACCAGTTCTTCCGGCGTGCCGGTCTGCACCACGTGGCCGTCGCGCATGATGGCGATGCGGTCGGCCAGGCGCACCGCCTCGGCGAAGTCGTGGGTGATGAAGACCACGGTCTTGCGGAACATCGCCTGGAGACGCAGCAACTCCTGCTGCATGTCGTGGCGGATCAGGGGATCGAGGGCCGAGAAGGGCTCGTCCAGGAACCAGATCTCCGGGTCGTTGGCGAGCGAGCGGGCGATGCCGACCCGCTGTTGCTGGCCGCCCGACAGCTCGTGGGGATAATGGCTCTCGCGCCCGCAAAGGCCGACGGTCTCGACCAGCGCCGTCGCGCGGGCATGGCGCTCGGCGCCCGGCATGCCTTGGAGCTTCAGGGGGAAAGCGATGTTGTCGAGCACGGTCAGGTGGGGCAGCAGGGCGAAGTGCTGGAACACCATGCTCATCTTGTGGCGGCGGATCGCGATCAGTTCGCGCGGGGCGGCGGAGAGGAGATTGACCCCGTCCAGCATGACCGCGCCACGCTCGGGCTCGATCAGGCGGGACATGCAGCGGACCAGGGTGGACTTGCCCGAACCGGACAAGCCCATGATCACGAAGACCTCGCCCCGCGCCACCGTCAGGGTGACACCGCGTAGCGCGCCGATCAGGCCGGCAGCGGCCACGGCGTCGTCGTCGGGCGCCTGGCCTAGCGACGCCAGCCGCCGGCCGGCGTCGGGACCATAGACCTTCCACAGGTCGTCGCAGATCAGCATGCGCTCCCGGCCGACCAGCATCGGCGCCTCAGCGCGACCAGTCGGCGATCGCCTGGGGATGAGCATCCAGCCATTCGGCGGCGGCCTTCTCGCTGGCGACACCGTCGATCTCGACCCGCCGGATGCCGGCCGAAACCGAGGCGGTGTCGATCTGATAAAGCCGCAGCATACGGAAGGCGGTCGGGAACTTCTTCTCGGAAGCGACATTGCCGACCTTCCAGACGTAACCCATGGCGTTGTCGCAGTCCCAGACCTTGTCCTTGACCGGGCCCCAGGCGGGGTCGGTCGCACAG
>JAYSCC010000096.1:0-8259 GCA_041915065.1 Zavarzinia sp. | reverse complement strand
TCGACGAGGGCGATCTCCTGATGCGGGCACATGGACTGGAACGCCTTCACCTGGCCGCCCTCCAGGCCGACGATCAGGATGTCGCGCCCGGACGGGGTGGTGAATTCCTCCATCTCTCCTTCCCAGACGTCGTCCAGGGAGCAGATCTTCTCGAATGCCATTGCTATGCCTTCCCGCCGCTTATGCTCAGATGTCGGTGAAAATCACGTCGACCGTTTCGGTCGGCAGCAGGCCGGCGTCCTTCAGCTTCATCTCGCGCGGAAAGACTTCGCCGTTGGAATGCCGGCGCACGCGCATGATCTTGCCCGGACGCGGGGCGACGCGGCGGTTGACCGAATGTTCGGCGCAGGCGACGGCGACTTCGTCCATGCTGGCACCGTCGTCGACCGCGACGAGCTGGATCACGAAATCGCCCTCGAAATTGGAGCTGATGGGGAACTGGGCCATGTTTTCCTCGTGTTTTCTATGGGGCGGAACGGGCGGGGACGGACCCCGCCCGGATCGATGATCATTCGGCGGCGCGGCTGCTGGCGCCGATGCCGGCCCAGGCATAGCCGTGCGCGTCGACGCCACATTCGCCCGGCGCCAGGCCCATGTACTTCAGGGCGCCCGCGAGGTCGGCCGGCTGAACCTTGCCGGACAGGAAGCGGTCGATGAAGTTCATGTGGCCCTTGTAACGCTCCGGATCCTGCTGAAACACCCAGCGGTCGACCTCCGAGCCGAAGTGATAGAGCCGGCCCTCGTGCAGGAGCTGGTAATCCTTCACATTCCAGCCGTCGCCCGGGGTGCCGACCACCGGCAGGTTGCACATGTTGCAGATCGAGGGCAGGGTCTGCGGCAGGGTCAGGTCTTCACGGCCGTTCCGCAGGTTCTCGGTGATCTGGTCCCAGCAGCGGCCGAAGGTCTTGTTCCAGCCCGGATACTTCTCTTCGAGCCACTCGCGCTCTTCGGGCGAGACGCCGGCGGCCGGGTTCCACCACACGGTCGGGCGCCAGTACCAGACACCCATGTGCATGCCGTGGTGGGTCTCGTCGAGCGAGCGGATGAACTCGTCCCAGTACCAGGGCGTATCGAGGCCGAGGTCGTTCAGCTGGCGCTCGAACTGGCCGATGATCCACTCCTGCATGAACTCCTTGAACGACTGCTTGCGGTGTTCGAGCGGGGTGTAATAGTCGAGGATCGGGCCGGTCAGGACGGAGAACAGTTTCCAGGCACGCCAGAAAATGATGTCGATCATCTTCTGCGCTTCGGCCTTCTTGCCGTTCTCGACCAGGATCTTCAGGACCGGGCCGCCCTGCTGGGCATGGCGGGATTCGTCGGTCTGGATCGAGGAGATCAGGCTGGAGAAGGTGTGGTCGCCGGCTTCGGCGGCGTCGGCCGCGAGGCCGAGGAACTGCATGTTGGTGAAGCCGGTCTCGAAGGCGAAGGTCAGCATGATCGCGACCGAGGCGGCGTCACGCGTGAACATCATGTCGTCGAACATGTGGCGGGCGGCGAGGGCGGCCCATTCGTTCGTGTGCATCGCCTTGTAGGCCCAATCCCACTGGCGGCTGCGCTTGGTGTGCTCGTGCGGGAAGAAGAGCTGGATCTGGCCGTGACGGGTCTCGTCCAGCATGCCGAAGGTCGCCATGTTGCGGTTGCCCGGCGCCTTGGAGAAGCGGGCCATGCGCGCTTCGGCGGTGGCGGCGCCATATTCGGCGACGGCGAGGGCGCCGTAATGGGCCTGCAGGGTCGAGATCCAGCCCGGATCGGCACTGTCGACGAAATTGGCACGCTCCAGGGCGGCGCGCACGGAATAGACGCCGGCGTCCTTCTCGCGCTGGGTCGCGACGTAATCGTTGTAGGTAACCTTATAGGGCTCGTCGAAGGCTTCCCACTTCTCCATCGGGATGCCGCGCGCACCCGACATCATCTCCGGGAAGAGCTCGTCCTCGGAGACGTAGCTGGGCGTCCAATTGGTCGTGCGGACCAGATCGTAATAGTCGCTCGATGCGAGCTTGGTCATTATGCAGTCCTCCCTTGAGCGTGGTCCGCGGGCCGGCCCGGTCCGCGGGACTGAAATTCGTGGCGTGCCGTGCTGCCGACAGGCCGTTCCGGCGGCTGGCACGGACGGCATCGGATCTCTGCGGCGTCGATCTGTGGAATTTCCGGCCGCCGTCCTTCCCGCGGCGGTCCGTTTGTTTTCCTCCCCCGAATGCCGGGCGGGTTGTCCCGTCCCGGCACGGTCTTCGTGCCTCTGTTGGGCAGTTTCTAGCAACCGTCGTGCCAACTATGCGGTGGCGTGCCGGGGCCGAGGCACGTCGTGCTTCCCCTCAATCGATTTCGCTGCGTTGCACCGGGCGGCAAACTTGCGCCGCGGCTAGCCTCTCGGCCTTCGCCGGAGGTGCTGCCGGTGCACCGCGGAAGATCGTTGCCGCGCTGCGGTGGTGGTGCCGAAGCCCCGGCCGGGGCCGTGGCATGGCGCGGGCGGGGCCGGAGCGGCGGGTGTCGTTTGCTGAGATCATCAAATCCGTTAACGCCACGAGCCGCGGTCGAACCAAATTCGACAGGTGGGTTGCAGTGTCGTCATGGCGTCGGGCGATCGCGGCGCAGCGGACCGGCATGAATTTGCGCGCCGGGATTGTGTGCCGGCAAATTCCGTCATCGGCGATTGTTCGCATGTGGTTACAGCTTCTCCCCGGGGATGACGTTAGACAGCGTCACGGCGCTTGTCATCGGCGGGCCCCGGAAAACCGCCGAACTGCGGGAAATTCCTGGTCTCCGTCACCCCGCGGATTATTGGTGCCATTTCGACTGGTTGTTACGGACACGGCGGTCCGGCGCGAAAGCCCCTTTCCCTGGCACCGTTCCCGGATCACAAGAGACGTGACGGCGGTCACAGATCCGCCGTCGCCGGGGGCGCAGCATCGACCTCCTGTGGGAAGGAATGCCGAGCATGGCACGCATGAAATGGATGGCGCTCGTCGTCGTGGCAGGGGCCCTGGGCGCCTGCGCAAGCCCACGGGCGGATGCCGCCCTGCAGGCCCAGACCAGCCTGATCGGCATGAGCAAGGCCGATCTCCTGTCCTGCGCCGGGGCGCCCGCGGCCTCGGTTGCTTCTGTCCCCAACGAAGAGGTGCTGACTTACGAGAGCCGCACCC
This sequence comes from Zavarzinia sp., assembly GCA_041915065.1. GTDB lineage: Bacteria > Pseudomonadota > Alphaproteobacteria > Zavarziniales > Zavarziniaceae > Zavarzinia. Next base: position 5,119 of record JAYSCC010000096.1, on the reverse strand, counting down.
TGTCCGGCTATGCCGCGGGGCCCAGCGTCGGCCTCGGTTTCTTCGGCGGTTCGGGCAATTTCGGCTATGGCTTCGGGATGCCGATCGGGCCGACCCCCTATGTCGACGACAGCCAGAACTGCCGCGCCAGTTTCACCATCCGCAACGGCAAGGTTGCCCGTGTGGTCTATGGCGGCACCGACGTGCGCCAGACCCAGCGCCTGGAACAATGCTATCAGATCATCGAGAATTGCCTGCCCCGGCCGGCCGCCACCCCTTGAGCGCGGAGCCTTGAAAGCGGGGAAGCCCGGCCGGAGGGGGATCGGCCGGGCTTCGCATCGCCGTGCAGGGTTCGAGAATTCCGTCGGGGCTTGGAGGGGGCAGGGGATTGACGGAACCCTCGGCGCCACCCCTTTTCGGGGGCTCGGCGGTCGCCGTGCTCTCTGGCGACGGTTAGAAGGTCGCTTCCGAATGGTGCGCATCGGGGGCGAAAATAAGGTCATTTCAAGGCAGGGCGAAAGGCGTCGGACAGGCAGATGGCAGAGATCCTGGAGACCGGTCCGCGCGGCATCGGCCGGCTCGGGCGGGCGCTGCGCCATCCGGCCTTCCGCTTCTTCTTCGCGGGGCAAGCTGTCTCGCTGACCGGGACCTGGGTCCAGTCGGTGGCGCAGAGCTGGCTGGTCTATCGCCTGACCGGCTCGCCGCTGTTGCTCGGCACCGTGGTCTTCGCCGGACAATTACCGGTCTTCCTGCTCTCGGCCCTGGCCGGCGCCTTGGCCGACCGCTGGCCGAAGCGCCGGCTGATCGTGGTCACCCAGGCGATCCAGATGATGCTGGCGGCCTTGCTCGCCGGCCTCACCCTGTCCGGCCTGGTGACGGTGCCCATGGTGATGGCGGTGGCGGCCCTCTCCGGCATCGTGCAGGCGATCGACGTGCCGGCGCGTCAATCCTTCGTCGTCGAGATGGTGGGGCGGGACGACCTGCCCAATGCCATCGCGCTCAATTCCTCCCTCTTCATTGGGGCGCGCATGGTCGGGCCGGCGCTGGGCGGGCTGATCGTCGCCTGGGTCGGTGAGGGCTGGTGCTTCGCCATCAACGCGGTCAGTTTCGCCGCCGTCATCCTGGGCCTCCTGGTCATGCCGCTGGTCGGGCCGCCGGCAGCGGCCGGCACCACCCGCGGCCTGGCCGCCCTGGCCGAAGGCTTGCGCTATGCCTGGGGCGAGGCGGCGGTGCGGAAGCTCCTTCTGCTGGTCGGCTGGACCAGTCTGGTCGGCATGCCCTATACGACCCTGCTGCCGGTCTTCGCCGCGCTGAAGCACGGCGGCGGTCCGGCCACGCTGGGCGCCCTCATGGCCTCGGCCGGCGGGGGCGCCTTGGCCGGCGCGCTCACCCTGGCCTTCCTGGGCCGGGCGCCCCGGATCGCGGTGCCCGGCCTCGCGGCCGGCGCCTTCGGCACCATGCTGGCCCTCTTCGCGCTGTGCGATCTCTATCCCCTGGCGCTCGCCTGCCTGGCGCTGGCCGGCTTCTCGCTCATGATCGAGGTCGGCAGCGCCAATATCATCGTGCAAACCACGGTGCCGGACGCCCTGCGCGGCCGGGTGATGGCGCTCTATGCCACGATGTTCCTCGGCATGGCGCCCTTCGGCGGCCTCTTCATCGGCGCCCTGGCCGAAGCCCTGGGCGTGGTCGCGGCCACCGCGATCGGCGGAATGCTGACAGCGCTCGCCGGTGTGACACTGGTCACAAGCAGCCGGCGCAAGCCCATGCTCTGATCCCGCCGCATTTATGCCGGGTTTCTGGCATGCTCTCCCGCCTGGGCGGGCGATGGCATGATTCCGCTGGAGGGTGAGGGGTCGATGAAAAAGGCCGGCAGGTTCCTGAAACAGTTGTGGAGGCTGGCGCTTCCCTATTTCAAGTCGGAAGAGAAGTGGTCGGCCTATGCCTTCGTCGCCGTCATTCTCGGGATGAGCCTCTCCATCGTCTATGTGAACAAGTTGTTGAACGAATGGTACGGGCGCCTGTTCTCGGCGTTTCAGCGCTATGACGGGGACGCGATCCAGCGTGAACTCATCTATTACGTCGTGCTGATCCTGATCGCGCTCGCGATCGTGGTGGTGCAATACGTCATTCGGCAGCGCTTCCTGATTCGCTGGCGCAGTTGGCTGACGCGCGAATATTTGAGCGAATGGCTGACGGTTAGGGCCTATTGGGGCCTTCAGGTCACCGGAGACGACACGGACAACCCCGACCAGCGTATCGCCGACGACCTCAATCAATTCGTCAACGCCAGCTTCAATCTGACCATCGACTTCATCCGGAACGCCGTCACCCTGGTGGTCTTCTTCGACGTGTTGTGGGGCCTATCCGGCGTCGCCTCGTTCACGCTCGGTGGCGTCGCTTACGAGATACCGGGTTACCTGGTCTGGGCGGCGCTGGTCTATGCGGTGATCGGTACGGTGATCACCCATTTGTTGGGCCGCCGCTTGGCCCGGCTGAACTTCCAACAGCAGAAGGTCGAGGCGGATTTCCGCTTCTCGCTGATCCGGGTGCGCGAAAACGCCGAGGCAATCGCGCTGTACGGCGGCGAAAAGGCCGAGCACGGCAGTCTCTACCGGCGCTTCCAGGCCGTGGTGGGCAATTTCCTCGCCATCGTCGGAACCCAGAAGCTCGTGGTCGGCTTCACGTCGGTGTTCAACTATATTTCGAACATCGTGCCCTATCTCCTGGCTCTGCCTCGCTATATGTCGAAGGCGATCGACCTCGGCGGGCTTCAACAGGTGTCATCGGCGTTCAGTCAGGTGCAGGACGCCATGTCGTGGTTCGTGTCCTATTACACGAGCCTGGCCGAATGGGTCGCGACCACCGAACGACTGACCAGTTTCCGCGACGCCATGGATCGCTACGGTGAGCAGAGCAGTACCATTCGTCGCGAGGCCGCTCCAGGCGGGGCGATTTCGACCTCCGGCCTCGAAATCGATCTGCCCGACGGACGCCCGCTGCTGAGCCGCGATTTTTCCTTTCAGCCGGGCGAGGACGTGCTGATTTCGGGCGCATCCGGCAGCGGCAAGTCCACCCTGTTCCGTGCCCTCGCCGGGCTGTGGCCGTTCGGCAAGGGGATCGTGAACATGCCGGGCGGCTTGGCGCCCGAAAAGGTGCTGTTCCTGCCCCAGAAGCCCTATATCCCCATCGGTACGCTGCGCGCGGCGGTCAGTTATCCGGCGCCAGAGGGTGCGGTGGACGACGCCGTGCTGCGTCAAGCCCTGATCGACGCCGACCTGCCCGACCTGGCCGACCGCCTGGACGAGGTCGACCATTGGCAGCGTCGCCTGTCCGGTGGCGAGCAGCAGCGTCTGGCGATCGCCCGGGCACTGATCGGCCGGCCGAACTGGCTCTTCATGGACGAGGCCACCTCGGCCATGGACGAGGGGATGGAAGGCCGGCTCTACCGGGTGATCAAGGCGCGGCTGCCGGAGACGACGATCGTTTCGATCGGGCACCGGGGCAGCCTGAAGGCTTTCCACGACCGCGAATACCGCCTGGGCGAGGCGGCGGCGCAACCGGCGGAGTGAGTCAGATCCCGCGCGCCGCGGCCAGGGCGTCGATCGAGAGCATGTCCGGGTTCCGCCAGTAGCGAACCTTGGCGATCTCGCCCCTGACGGTCGCGGCGAAGCCGGCGCACAGGCGCTGTGCGACCGGTGACAAGGGGCGGGGGTCGGACAGGCGGGCGGCGATCACGAGCTGCGTGTGGCGGCTCGACGGTTGCAGCATCGGCACGATGGTGGCGCCGGCGACTTCGGCCAAAGTCTCGATCCGTTCGAGATGGGCGAAGCGCTCGGGCAGGGCGGCGTCTTCTTCCGCTTCGATGCGGGCCGCCCGCTGCGTCGCCCCTTCGACCTCGGCCAGCAGCTGATCGCGCCAACGATTGAGGGCGAAGATCGGCAGGTCAGTCGGGCGCAGGGCGGCGCGCAGGCGGATGAGAAGGGCGGTCAGGCGCCGGATGCCGGCACTGTCGCCGACGGCATGGCCGCGATTTGCCAGGGCGGCGGCGAAGCGGCGTGTCAGGCGGCCGAGCGGCCCGTGATCGAGCTTGGTCACGGCATCGTTCACGACATCGCGGAGCACCGGCTGGAGTTCACGCGAATCGAGCAGCCCGGAATGGCGAACCGCGAGGATGATCTCTTCCAGGCGATGCAGGCGCGATTGCAGGCGGTCGACCGCGTCGGGATCGACGGCGAGCGGCCCCTCGTCGCGCCGCGTCTCCGGCAGCAGGACCTGGAAATCGCGGGCCAGGATAGACAGTCGATCGGCCATTTCGGCGGCCAGACCCTGTGCCACCCGGGGGGCGCTGGCGAAACCCCGTTCGGACAGGTACCGCGCGACGGCGCCGTAGGCGCCGCGGCCGATCAGCAAAGAAGCAGGCAGGATTTCCGCCGTGCGGGTCTGCAGGCCGGCTGCGCCGAGCTGGCGGCCGAGGGCGATGGTGGCATCGATCAGCGACCGGGCGGTCGCTTCCGAATCGGCATGGGGCGGCGTTTCGGCCAGGAATTCCGTGACCACCGGGGTGACCAGCGCATAGGCGCCCAGGACTTCGACCAGCTCCTGGATCAGCGGCAAGCCGATCGGCGCCGGACCATGACGACCCGGGGGCGACAGGCGGTCGCGGAGCGCGTTGGCCAGGGTGAGAAAGGCCTCGCTCGCATTCCGGTCCAGGAGAAAGGCGGACAAGCGGCCATGGGCGGCCTGGCGCAATTTCTCGCGCATCGTCCGCGCCTCGGGCAGCGTCAGCGCCTCGTCGACCAGGCGATCACGGCACAGCTCATCCATCAATTGGGTCGCTTCCGCCGCTTTCTCGGGGAAGGCGCTGCGCGCCAGGGCGGCCCAGACGGCACCGATGTCGTTGCGGTGAAAGGAGAAGGGGACGCGGAACGGTGGATCCTCGTCCGCCATGTCGTCGATCAGCAGGGGTTGCAGGAGGCTGGTGAACAGGCGCCGCGCGCGTTGCGGCCGGAGCTGGTTCAGCCGCTCGACCAGGGCGCTGCGGATCGGCGCCACCGCCTCTTCCTGGCGGCCGCCGGTGGGTAGTTCGGAGAGCAGCTTGGCCGCCTTGTCCGGCGGCAACGAATGGACGATCGCCTGGGCC
>JAYSCC010000095.1:6104-8283 GCA_041915065.1 Zavarzinia sp. | reverse complement strand
ACATCGACCAGGGCGGAAATCGGGCGCAGCCCGATCGCCTCCAGCCGGCGCTTCAGCCACTCCGGGCTCGGCCCGTTTTTCACGCCGCGGATCAGGCGGCCGGTGAAGATCGGGCAGGGCTTGTCGGCCACCGACTCGTCGAGCCGGACGGAAACGGGGCAGGGGAACTGCCCGGCGATCTTTGCGATCGCCGGCGTCTTCAGGGTGCCGAGACCGGCGGCCGCGAGGTCGCGGGCGATGCCGGCGACGCCCAGGCAATCCTGGCGGTTCGGCGTCACGGCGATGTCGATCACGGCATCGTCGAGGCCCAGCACTTCGGCAAAGGGCTTGCCGATCGGGGCATCCGCCGGCAGTTCGATGATGCCGTCGTGATCCTCGCCCAGGCCCATTTCGCGCATCGAGCACATCATGCCCTGGCTGTCGACGCCGCGGATCGCGGTCGGCTTCAGCACCATGCCGTTCACGGGAATCGTTGTTCCCATGCGGGCGAACACGACCTTGAGCCCGGCCCGCGCATTGGGCGCGCCGCAGACGACCTGATAGGGCGCGCCGTCACCGGCATCGACGGTGCAGAGCCGCAGCTTGTCCGCATTGGGGTGCTGCACGGCGGTCAGGACATGGGCGACGGTGAAGGGGCGGAGCGTGGCGCCGCGGTCGTCCACTTCTTCGACTTCGAGGCCGATGGCGGTCAGCTTCTCGGCGATCTCGGCCGCGGAAGCCGTGGTCTCCAGATGTTCTTTCAGCCAGTTGACGGTGAATTTCATCGCGAAAGTCCTCCGCCCAGGGTCGGCAGGTCGAGGGCCGCGAAGCCGTAATGCCGGAGCCAGCGCAGGTCGGATTCGAAGAAGGCCCGAAGGTCGGGAATGCCGTATTTCAGCATGGCGATGCGGTCGAGCCCCATGCCGAAGGCAAAGCCCTGCCACTCGTCGGGATCGAGGCCGCAATTGCGGATCACATTGGGATGCACCATGCCGCAGCCCATGATCTCCAGCCAGTCGTCGCCCTGGCCGATGCGGATCGAATCCTTCGAGCGGGCGCAGCCGATGTCGACTTCGGCCGAAGGTTCGGTGAAGGGGAAGAAGCTCGGCCGGAAGCGGATCTTCACCGCTTCGACCTCGAAGAAGGCGGCGGCGAAATGTTCGATCGTCGCCTTCAGGTGGCCCATGTGGATGCCCTTGTCGATCACCAGCGCTTCGATCTGGTGGAACATCGGGGTATGGGTCTGGTCCGAATCGCAGCGATAGGTGCGGCCGGGCGCGATCACGCGGATCGGCGGCTGCTTGCCCTTCATGGTGCGGATCTGGACCGGGCTGGTGTGGGTGCGCAGCAGGATCTTCTCGCCGTCCGCGCGGGGGGGCAGGAAGAAAGTGTCGTGCATTTCGCGCGCCGGGTGGCCGGGCGGGAAGTTCAGCGCGGTGAAATTATGGGAATCGTCTTCGATGTCCGGCCCTTCGGCCAGCGCGAAGCCCATGGCGCCGAAGATTTCGACGCATTCCTCGGTCACCTGGGTCACCGGGTGGATGCGGCCGGTGGGTTGCGCGGCGATCGGCAGGGTGACGTCGATCCGCTCCTGGCCCAGGCGGGCTTCGAGGGCGGCGTCTTCGAGGATCGATTTGCGGGCGGTCAGCGCCTCGGCGATCCGGTCCTTCACCTGGTTCACGGCGGCGCCGAAGGCCTTGCGCTCGTCCGGCGCCATGCCACCCAGGGTCTTCATCAATTCGGTGATGCGGCCCTTCTTGCCCAGTGCCGCGACGCGGATCTCGTCCAGCGTGGCAAGATCGACGGCATCGCCGACGGCCGCCAGAAGCTCGGCTTCGAGCCCGGAAAGTTTGCTCATGTCAGACCCCAATCCAGCGCCCCGAACAGGGGGCGCGGTGGCCCCCGGGGTAGCAAACCCCGGGGGCTATTGCCAGTGATTTGGCGGGGGTCAGGCCTCGGTAGGGAGGGCCGCCCGCGCCTGCTCGACCAGCGCCTTGAAGGCGCCGGGCTCGCGGATGGCGAGGTCGGAGAGGACCTTGCGGTCGACCTCGACGCCCGCCTTGGCGAGCCCGTCGATAAATCGGCTGTAGGTCAGGCCGTGCTCGCGCACGGCGGCGTTGATGCGCTGGATCCACAGGGCGCGGAAGTTCCGCTTGCGGGCCCGGCGATCGCGGTACTGGTACTGAAGGCCCTTTTCGAC
>JAYSCC010000095.1:0-6094 GCA_041915065.1 Zavarzinia sp. | reverse complement strand
TGTTACCGCGACCGCGATAACCACTGGCCATCTCCAGGACTTTTTTGTGACGGGCGTGGCCGGTGACGCCACGTTTGACGCGCGACATGGTTCAGCTCTCCGTCACGAATTGGGCAGGAAATACTTCTTCACGTTGTCGCCATCCGTCTTGAACAGGGTGGTCGAGCCGCGAAGATTGCGAATCTGCTTGTTGGTGCGCTTGATCATGCCGTGACGCTTGCCGGCCTGAAGCGCCTTGACCTTGCCGGTCCCGGTCAGAGTGAAGCGTTTCTTCGCCCCGCTCTTCGTCTTCATCTTGGGCATTTCAACCTCCTTCGACCAAAGGTCGCAGATACGCGGCCCGGGCAGCCCGTTTGGCCCGGCCACGCGATGGAAGCGGGCCTTATAGCGGAGTGCGGGGGGAGAGGCAAGGGGGAGGGGCCAGGGGGCGCAGCTAAGTTCAACCCTCCAACGCTAGCCCGCCCGACGGGGGGGCCTTACGAATAGAGTGTCGTCTTGGTCCGAAAGTGCAATTTCTTTCCGAATGCGCAAGTCGCGCCCCTGGCTGTTTGGGAGGGGAATGAAATCAAGCGGTGGAAGATTTAGAAGAATTTCCTGCAAACGTTCGGTGTTGCCAAAGAATCCGGCCAACCTGAAAGTTTTGTTCCATTCCATGGCCCAGGACCAAATTATCGGCTCACCTGGCCCACGTCGAATCCAGATCTTATAAAAGCCGCTAGCGGTTTCAGCATATAAGCAATGTTCCCATCGCTCAGACATTTTCTCAAGCCAGCGGAGGCGAGGATTGCCCCAATCCATATGCCGGACCATGACCACTGGAGCGTAATCGCCAGCCCAATAAAGGCCGCGTTGGCCTGCTTCATCGTAGGTTAGCAGGTAGAAGAAACCTACGAGTTGAAAGCGAGCAAGTTCGAACACTCTGTTTGTATCTGGCTGGGCTGGCGAGGTGAAAGAGATAGTGCACTGAAGGGGGCCAAAATTACTCTCGATTGAGAGTGGGGAATTCGGTTCAGATACACGTCGTCGGGTTCGGCGGTTTTGAGTTTGTCCCTTACGGGCGGCTTCCGTACGCAGGCGATCATCGTCCACAGCGAACTGACCGAGGCTGTCTGGCTGCATCGTGATCGCTGAGAGGTCGTCCTCCAAGTCCGCTTTGCGGTTGTTGCAGTCGGGGCATGACCGGACGACGAGGTTCCACTGGCCGGAAAGTGTTCCCTTTGGCACAAAGCGCCGACCAATGACATGTTCTTTTTCGCCACCGCGAAACGGGTGTAGTGAGGTGCCGCAGTACACGCAGAACAAATTTCGCTTCACGACGAGGTGCTTGGGCGAAAATTCCGTAAGGCTCTCCATTCATCGCCCTTTTTGTTCAAATAAATGTTGCACCACCCTCACAAAATAATGATGTATTGGCGACGGGTTTTCAAGGAAGAGAGGAATATTTATGCGGTCCTGGGGGGGGGTCTTGAACGTTAAGGGGAATTTTGAGGGATCTAGAAATCCTGTACAAGAACGGTAATTAACCGACAGTGCCGCTTCTATGGGCAGGGTTTTGAGGCGGCTTTATGAGGCTTTGAGGTAGGCGCGTTGGTCCCCTTCAGCAGCCCGCCGATGAAGTCCTTGGCGAGGGCCGGTCCTCGTGGCCGCAGAATTCCTGGCCATTGTCCGACAGAGCCGCCTCGATCCTGGCGTCGTTGTTCGTCTCGGATCGTGGTCGATGTTACTCACAACGCCATCAAACCCGTCCAGAGGCGGCATTGCGACATCGCCGCCCCGCGGGTTCGATGTCGCTCGCCCTGTCCGGTCACTGCCCCTCAACTACGCTCTTGCCTTACGCAGGTCCTCCAGCGTGACCATCGGCGTCATCGCGTCGAGGGGCGAGGGTTCGAACCCCAGGGCCAGGTAGAAGGCCCGGGCGTCGTCGGAAATGGCGTGCGCGAGCATACCGCGGATCCCGACCAGTTCCGCGGCCTGTAGGACACGCAGTGCGGCGTCGCGCACCAGCGCGCGGCCGAGGCCGCGGCCCTGCCAGGCGCGGGCGATGGCGAGCCGGCCGAGGATGATGACGGGAATGGGATCGGGCATATTGCGCCGGAAGCGGCCGGAAGCCTCGGGCAGCGTCACCCCGCCGGTGGCGAGGGCGTAATAGGCCTCCACCTGGTTCCCGTCGCAGGCGACGAAGGTGCGCGATGCGCCGGACTCCTGGTTGGCCCGGGCGCGGCGCTTCAGCCAGTCGTCCAGCGACGAGACGCCGGAATCAAATGCTGTCAGTTGGTGGTGATCGGCCAGCGGTACGGGGGCGGCAAGGCTCACGCGGGATCCCACGGCGACGGCGTCGTCATCGTGCGTGCCAGGCGCTCATTGGGTTGCGGCGCGGCATCCAGCTTGGCGAGAAAGGCCCGGTAGGTTTCTTCGCTGACGGTGAAGACGGCGCGGTCCAGCAGGGCGTCTTCCGCGGCCTTGCGCGACGCATCCAGCACGAAGTCCGTGCGCGTCTTGCCGAGCAGTTCGGCGGCGCGGTCGATCAGTCCCCGAAGTTCGGGCTGGATGCGGATGTTCAAGGATTCGCGTGCGGTCGGCTTGGCCATGGCATACCTCTCGGTCGCCATTTCTAGCGCGCCGTAACGACGGCGTCATTACAAATTGAGGGCGGACAGGCTGGCCGGCCCCGCGCTCGGCCTCGAAACGGCTGTGGACGAGGCCACGCCGAAGGCCAATACCCTGTCCCCGCCGCGATGAGGGGCTGGTGCGGCGGGGACAGGGCGGGCGCGGCTTATTTGCCGGCGCGCAGTTTTTCGACGGCGGCCTTGTAGGCTTCGTAGTGGTCGCCTTCGTCGGCCGCGATCTGGCGGAACAGTTCGGCCACCTTCTTGTCGCCGGCGGCATCGGCCTGCTGGGCGAATTCGACATACATCTTGGTGTTTTCGTAGTGTTCGCCGGCCATGCCGTCGAGCAGGTTGGCTTCGTCGGTGCCGGCCAGCTTCAGGGCGTCCGCCTCGCGGGCGAAATGCTCGTTGGCTTCGACATTGGCGGCCTCGTCGAACAGCTTGGCGATTTCCGGCTGGCCGGACTTGCGGGCGTGTTCGGCATAGGCGGTGTACTTCAGGTGGGCGAAGGCTTCGCCGTGCATCGCCGCTTCCAGGTTCTTCTTGGTCTGGGCGTTCAGGTCGCCTTCGGCCAGGGAGGGCATCGCCGCCATCGGAATGCAGGCGACCGCAGTGATGGCAAGAAGACCTTTGAGGACTCGCATAATCAATTCTCCCGTAATCCTGTCACCTTCCGACAGCGAAGGTGGGGAGAATGTGTTTTCGCGGTCTGACAAAGTCCTGACCATCGGAAAATCGTCGGAGTTATTATTATAATGGGCTGTCAGGATTTTGTCAGACCGGGAATTTATTGCTCGACCCGTCGCACCCCTAATCATTTGTGACGAGGAATTGATATGAACAGCCTGCGTGTGGCCCTGGGGGCCGGTATCGTCGCCGCCTGTCTTTCCGGTGGTATCGCCTTCGCCAGCCCGACCTGCACCACCGAACCCGAGTCGAAGTGGCTCAGCGAAGAGGCGATGAAGCAGAAGATCGCCGAGATGGGCTACAAGGACATCAAGGTCTTCAAGAAGACCCACAGCGGCTGCTACGAAATCTACGGCTATACCGCCGAGGGCAAGAAGGCCGAGGTCTATTTCAACCCGGTCACCGGCGAAGTCGTCGAGAAGAACCTCGACTGATGTCGACGACGGACAAGCCGGCGGGCGCGGTCATCGCCGCCCGCCGGCCCGGCCGGCCGTCGGTGCGGGTCTGGGACCCGGTGGTCCGCCTGTTCCACTGGTCGGTCGTGGCCGGCGTGGCGCTCGACTATTTCCTGCTCGATACCGGCAAGGCGGCGCATCGCTATGTCGGCTACGGCGTCGCCGCCGTGCTCGCGGTCCGGATGGTCTGGGGCTTCGTCGGCAGCGCCCATGCCCGCTTCCGCGATTTCGTGGCGCCGCCGGGCGTCGTGCTGGGCCACCTGGCCGATCTGGCGGGCGGGCGCGAGCGCCGCTATCTCGGCCATAATCCGGCCGGCGGCGCGATGATCTTGGTGCTCATGGCGCTGCTCGCCGCAATCGCCGTCACCGGCTGGATGCAGGGGCTCGATGCCTTCTGGGGTGTCGAATGGGTACAGGAAGCCCATGCGTTGGCCGCCAACCTCCTGGTCGCCCTGGCCGGCTTGCATATCGTCGCGGCGCTGGTCGAAAGTGTGCGGCACCACGAGAATCTGGTGCTGGCCATGGTCACGGGGCGGAAGCGCCCGGCCGGCGAAGGGGATGTCGATCATGAGGCTCTTGCTGGTCGAAGATAATCGGGCGCTCGCCGGCCTGATCGTCGACGGCCTGACGGAAGCCGGCTTCGTGATCGATGCCGTGTCCGGCGTCGAGCCGGCGAAGGAGGCGGTGAGCATCGCCGATTACGACCTCCTGCTGCTCGACCTCGGCCTGCCGGACGGCGACGGCATCGATCTCGTCCGTTTCGTGCGGCGGCGGGGCTGCGGCTGCCCGATCCTGATCCTGACCGCCCGCGGCGGCCTCGACGACCGGGTGAACGGCCTCGATTCCGGGGCCGACGACTATCTGGTGAAACCCTTCGAGATGCGCGAGCTGGCGGCGCGCTGCCGCACCCTGCTGCGCCGCCCGGGCGGCAGCCTGGGCACTACGCTGACGGTCGGCAACCTGGCCTTCGACAGTGTCGCGCGCGAAGCGACGGCGGACGGACGGCCGCTCCGCCTCTCGCCCAAGGAGATGAACCTGCTCGAATGCCTGATGCGCCGGGTCGGCCATGTCGTCGCCAAGCCGAGCCTCGAGAGCGCGCTCTATGCCCAATCGGCCGAAGTCACCGGCAATGCGCTGGAGGCCGTGGTGTCGCGCCTGCGCCGCCGCCTGGCGGAGGGCGGGGCCAAGGTCACGGTCCATACCGCCCATGGCATCGGCTATATCCTGACCCCAATCCAGATGCCCCCCACCCAGGCGCCGAGCCCCTGACCATGGCAGCTCCTCGCGCCCGTTCGCTGGTCTTCAAGCTGTCGCTCCGCCTCGCCGGGGTGGGCGCGGTCTTTCTGCTGGTCCAGTTGCTGGCCGTGGTCTGGATGTATGTGCGCAATCCGAACGAACTCGACCAACTGCTCCTGACCGCAGAGGCCGGACGGGTTGCCGAAGAGATTCCGGACCTGCTGCTGCCGGGCGACCCGCCGATCCGCGACGAGCTGGCGCAGGCCCTGGCGCCCGGTACCCGGCGCTCCTTCGTGGTGCACGACCGGGCCGGCTGGGTGATCGGGCACTATCAGGACGGCGACCTGAAGATCGCGCCCGAAGCCCCCATGTCCTTCCTGGTGATCCGCACCCAGCGCGAGATCTGGGGCGACCGTTTCCTGCTGTCCGGAACCCGGCGCGTTGCCGTCGAGGGCCAGTCCTATTGGATCACGCTGGCGATTTCCGGCCAAGGCTTCGAGCCCTTCGTGCCCATCATCTTCAACGAGATCCGTTTCCACGTGGTGTTTCCACTGGCGCTGCTCTCGGTCCTGTTCCTGCTGTTCAATTTCAGCGTGGTGCGCAGCACGTTGCGCCCCTTGGCGCGGACCATCGCCGCGATCGGCGAGATCGATCCGGCCCGGCCGTCGATGCGGGTCGAGGCGCCGGCGACCACGTCGGAAGTGCAGGCCCTCATCGTCGCGGTGAACGGCATGTTGGCCCGGATCGAAGCGGCGGTGCAGACGGTGCGCGATTTCGCCGGCAATGCCGCCCATGAATTGCGCACCCCGCTCGCCGTGCTTACCCTCGGCATCGACAAGCTGGAACCGGGGCCGGCACGCGAGCGCCTGGCGGCGGAGGTGCGGGCGATGCGCCGCCTGGTCGACCAGATGCTCGACATGGCGCAGGCCGATGCGCTGGCGGTCGATCCCGCCTCGGCGGTCGATCTCGGCACCGTGGCGCGTGGCGTGGTCGCCGATCTGACGCCGCTCGCGATCGCCGAAGGCCGGGTCCTGATCTTCGAGGATGCGGGCGCCTCGGCCATCCCCGGCCATGGCGAGGCGCTGGGCCGGGCGCTGCGCAACCTGGTCG
>JAYSCC010000094.1:0-8287 GCA_041915065.1 Zavarzinia sp. | reverse complement strand
TCACCACCTGGTCAAGCATTATCAGGACGGCCGGCTCCAGGCCGGCTGTGTGAACGATCCGGAACAGGACGCCCGGCTGGTGTTCGAGGTCCTGTCCAACCAGATCAGCGCGTTCGGCGGGCTGACCAAGCAAGTGCCCGATGCCCTGCCGGCCTATCACTTCCTGACCACGCGAGAAACCGGCAGCGGCGGTTTCGATGCCGTCTTCCGAGCCGTTCGGGGCGTGGCGGCACCGACCGTCACGGAGGCGCGAGCGGCGGTCGGCCGGCTGCTCGCGGGTCAAGCCTGCCCGGCGGCGATCGAGCATTGCCTGAATAGTCTGCCCGATGCCCCGCTCGGCTGGCCGACGGCCTATGCCCTGTCGTGGATTTCGGTGGCCGGCGGGGATTCGGTGATGCCCCCCTGGGTGCGCGCCGCATTCCCGGAAGCCGCGGCGATCGTGCGCCGCCTCCGCAGCACCGATTGCGGCCGACCCGGCTGCATCTGGTGCCGCAGCCGGAATGATCCCCGCCGCGCCCTCGGCCGCTGGTTCGGCTACGACTCTTTCCGGCCGGACACCGGCAAGAAGAGCGGCCCTTCGCAGCAGGAACTGATCGTGACGGACGCCATGGCGGGGACCAGTGTCCTCGGCATCCTGCCGACGGGTACGGGCAAATCGATCTGCTACCAGCTTCCAGCTCTGGAACAATTCGACAAGATCGGTGCGCTCACCGTCGTGATCTCGCCCTTGGTCGCCCTGATGGCCGATCAAGTGCGCAGTCTGGCACAGCACCAGATTTCCGCCTGCGTCACGATCAACGGCCTTCTCTCCCTGCCCGAGCGACAGCGGGCGCTCGACCGGGTCCGCATGGGCGAGGCCGCAATCCTGCTGATCTCGCCCGAACAGCTCCGCAACGTTTCCGTGCGCTCGATCCTGCGACAGCGCGAAATCGCCTATTGGGTGCTGGACGAAGCCCATTGCATCTCGAAATGGGGTCATGATTTCCGACCGGACTATCGTTATGTCGCCCGTTTCATCCGCGAGTATTCGGGTGATCAGCCGCCGGCGCCGGTGATCTGCCTGACCGCGACTGCAAAGCCCGACGTCGTGCGCGACATCTGCGATCACTTCGCCTCCCGGCTCGGCATGACGCTGTCACAGCGGAACGGTGGCGCCAGGCGTGACAACCTGCGTTACGAGGTACGGCCGACCCGCCGGGGCAGCAAGCTGGCCGATATCCTGGAGGTGATCGAACAGAACTTGCCGTCGGAAGGCCGATCGGGCGCCGTCGTCTATTGTTCGACCCGTGCCGGAACCGAAAGGGTCGCACAATTCCTGCAACAGCAGGGCCACGCCGCCGCGCATTTCCACGCCGGCCTGACGCCCGAAGAAAAGCGTGACACCCAGGAGCGCTTCCAGAACGGCGCCTTGCGCATCATCGCCGCGACCAACGCCTTCGGCATGGGCATCGACAAACCCGACATCCGGCTGGTGGTTCATGGCGACATCCCCGGATCACTGGAGAACTATGTCCAGGAAGCCGGGCGGGCGGGCCGCGATCAGGCCAGGGCGACTTGCGTCCTGCTCTACGACACCGAGGACGTCGAACAACAATTCAAGTTGAGCGCCCGCTCACGCCTGGCTCGTCACGAGATCGGCGCGATCCTGAAGGCGTTGCGCCGGCTCGATACGCGGACCAAGCAGAACGGCGAGGTCGTCGCGACCCCCGGTGAGATCGTGCAAGAGGAGCGAGACCGGGAATTCGAGCGCGACAGTGCGACGGACGACACCCGCGTGAAGACCGCGATCGCCTGGCTCGAAGAAGCAGCCCTGCTGAGCCGGGACGAAAACCGGGTCCAGGTCTTTCCGTCGTCGCTGCGCGTCGGCACCCTGGCCCAGGCCGAACAGATCCTGGCCGGCCGCAACGTCACCCAGGCTTGGCGCCGACGCCTGACCGATGTCGTCCGCCATCTGATGAACGCCCAGAAGGACGAAGGGATCTCGACCGACGAACTGATGGGCGAGAGCGGCCTGATGGCCGGCCAATTGCGCAAGGCGATGACCGATCTGGAGGCGCTGGGCATCGTCGCCGACGAGACCGCGATCACGATTTTCGTCCATCACGGCGTCGAGGGCGCCTCGGTTCAGCGCTTCAAGGCCGCCGCGGAGTTGGAGGTCGCCCTGATTTCCTTGCTGCGCACGGAAGCCCCCGACGCCGAAGACGGCGAACCCCTGCCGCTGCAATTGGCCGAGGCCTGCCAGGGCCTGCGCGATAGCGGGCTCCAGGGGGTTCGGCCGGACATCCTGGAGGCACTGTTACGCGGCTTGGCCCAAGACGGCCGGGACCGGGAATCCGGGCGGGGCAACATCCACATCAAGAAACTGTCGCGCAACACCTCGCTGGTGCGCCTGCAATGCAGTTGGGACAACCTTGCGCAGGCCGCGGAATTGCGCCGGCGCGGGGGCGAGCTGGTGCTCGCCCTTCTGCTGGGCCAGGTGCCCAAGGGAGTCCGCCGCAAGGACATTCAGATCGATACGACCGTCGGTGCCATGCAGGCGGCGCTGACCGGAGACGTACTGCTGCGTACGACCGGGGGAGACCTCACGAAACTCCTCGATCGCGCCCTTCTGTGGTTGCATGAGCAGGCTGTCGTCACGCTGGGGCGGGGCCTCACCGTGTTCCGCCCCGCGTTGACCCTGCACTTGAACCGTGGCGCCGGCCAATTCACGCAGAAGGATTTTCAGCCGCTCGAAGACCATTACACGGAACAGACCGTCCAGACCCATGTGATGGCCGCCTATGCCGAAAAGGGTCTCGCCTCGATCAGCGAGGCCGAGCGGCTGTCCCTGGAATATTTCACCCTCGAAGACGGTAGCTTCCGGCAGCGCTGGCTACAGGGCCGCGGCTTGGAACTGCGCCGCCAGGCGACCCCGGCCTCGTGGTCCACGATCGTGGAAGCCCTGGGCAACACGACCCAGACCAGGATCGTCACCGACGAACGGGAACAGACCAATGTCCTGGTCCTGGCCGGCCCGGGTTCGGGCAAGACCCGGGTACTGGTCCACCGAATCGCCTATCTGATCCGCATCAGGCGCGAAGATCCGCGGGGCATCCTGGTGTTGACCTACAACCGCCATGCCGCGGCCGAGGTCCAGTCCCGCCTGAGCGAACTGATCCAGGACGATGCGGCGGGAATCACGATCTCGACTTGCCACGCCCTCGCCATGCGCCTGGTCGGCGCCAGCTTCGCCGGCAAGATGGACGCCGCCACCGACCGCGACTTCGACCGCTACCTGGTCGATGCCACCAAACTGTTGCAGGGCGACGGGCTGAGCAAGCAGGAGGCGGAAGCGCTGCGCGAAACCCTGATCCAGGGCTACCGCTGGATCCTGGTCGACGAATATCAGGATATCGGCGAGGCCGAATACGACCTGATCTACACCGTGGCGGGCCGCACGCTGGAGGACCCCGAACTTCGCCTCAGCCTCTTTGCCGTGGGCGATGACGACCAGAACATCTATGCCTTCTCCGGCGCCTCTGTCCGCTACATCCGCCAGTTCGAAAAGGACTATGCGGCAAAGCCGGTATTCCTGACCGACAATTACCGCTCGACCCGCCACATCATCGCAGCGGCGAACCGCGTGATCGCCAAGGCGGCGGACCGGATGAAGGCCGGCCACGACATCACGATCGACGGCGGTCGACGCCATCAGCCGGACGGCGGCGAGATGGAGCGTCGGGATTCCCTGGGCCTGGGCCGGGTCCAGGTGCTGTGCTGCGCCCCGGGCGACGCAACGCAGGCAGTCGCGGCGGTCGACGAATTGGCCCGCCTGGCCGATCTGGTCCCCAAGTGGTCCTGGGCGCGCGCGGCCGTCATCGCCCGCGATTGGCAGCGGTTGCAACCGGTGCGCAGCTATTGCGAAACCCGGGGCATCCAGGCCGATTTCGCCAGGGACAAGAACTTCCCCCTGTGGCGTCTCCAAGAGACGCAGGGACTGGTCACCTGGCTGCGCCACCAGCCGGGACGCCTGCTGAGTGCGGAACAACTGAGGGCGGTACTCGCCCGCATGCCCGAAACGCGCTGGCGCGGGCTGCTGACCGACGCACTCGACACCTTGGCAAAAGAACAGTGCGGCAAATCCACCCCGGCCGAAGATCTGGTGGAATGGCTGGCCGAGTGGTGCCGAGATGGCCGAACCAGCCAGAAAGGGCTGCTGCTGCTTACAGCCCACCGCGCCAAGGGGCTCGAATTCGACCATGTGGTGATTCTCGACGGCGACTGGGGCCGAACCTCCACAGGAGAGGACGCCGATGCCGAACGCCGGCTCTTCTATGTCGCAATGACGCG
Source organism: Zavarzinia sp. (assembly GCA_041915065.1). Taxonomy (GTDB): domain Bacteria; phylum Pseudomonadota; class Alphaproteobacteria; order Zavarziniales; family Zavarziniaceae; genus Zavarzinia. Next base: position 3,958 of record JAYSCC010000094.1, on the reverse strand, counting down.
GGCAAAGCAGAGCCTGGCGATCATGTGCCGGCGCACGAACCATCCTTTCATCGGGGCCGAAGCACAGTCCGACCTGCTGGTCCGTCAGGTCGGCATCGATCCGACCGCCCTGACCCATTGCGGCCTGATCCACCAGACTCCCGAACTCGAGATGATCGATCTCTCCTTCCCTGGCCGGCTGCCCGACGGTGCACGCCAATTGAAGGCGATCGCCGCTGCCGCTGTCGACACGCCGGTCGCACTTCGGCGCGAGCCGGAAGGCGGAAGAGGAAAACCGGGTTGGTTGCTGGTCGATGCCGGCGGCACAGCGGTCGGACGCATGTCGGCCAGATATAGCCCGCCGAACGGCAAGACATTCGTGTCCGGCAAGATCCGTGCGCTGATCCGCTGGCGCAAGAGCGACAGCGCCGAGGAATATCGCCATTTGTCGAAACGCGACGAATGGACCGTGCTGGTGCCCGAATTCGTCTTCCGCTGACCCGATCGGCACAGCGATTGATCTGAGTCATTGAGCCGCCTTCTCCGATGGGCCCATCGTAGCGCACATTTGCAATTGCCTCGCAAAGTCAGCTGCGGCGATGACACCGTCGAGAAAGGCCCACGATGTCCCCCACCATGCCCCAGGTGTCCCTGTTCGAAATCCAGGACGGCGAAGTCAGGGTCGCGCGGCATGGCGGTGAGGCGGAGCAGCGGCGCCTGGCCGATCTCGGCCTTCGGCCGGGGGCGCGGGTCACGGTGCTGCGCCACAATGGCGACGGCGGCCTGATGCTCTCGGTCAACGACACCCGCCTGGCGATCGACGCAGCGACCGCCAAGTCGGTGATGGTCGAGCGGCTCGAAGCCGAATTCCCGCCCCTCACCCTGGCCGGCCTGGTCCCGGGCGAGCGGGCACGGGTCACCGCCCTCGGCCGGGACAAGGGCAAGGGCGACTATCGCCGGCGTCTGATGGCAATGGGCCTGACCCCCGGCGTCAGCTTCGAGATCACCCGTGTGGCGCCACTGGGCGACCCGGTCGAGATCCGCGTGCGCGGCTTCGCCATGAGCCTGCGCCGGGCCGAGGCCGACCTCGTGGTGGTGGAGAAACTGCCGTGAGCGCCGCTACCGTCGTCGCCGTGGTCGGCAATCCCAATTGCGGCAAGACCACCCTGTTCAACGCCCTGACCGGGGCGCGGCAGGAAGTCGGCAATTGGCCGGGCGTCACGGTCGAACGCAAGACCGGCCGCTACGTTCATGACGGGCGGGATTACACCATCGTCGACCTGCCCGGCGTCTATTCCCTGGGCGCTGCCATCGAAACTTCGGAGGATGAGCGCGTCGCCCGGGATTTCGTGCTCTCCGGCGAGGCGGAGCTGGTGGTCAATATCGTCGACGCCTCCAACCTCGAACGAAACCTCTACCTCACCACGCAACTGATCGAGATGCGGGTGCCGGTGCTGGTCGCCCTGAACATGATGGACATCGCCACCCGGCGCGGCCTGGTCATCGACAAGGCGGCCCTCGCGGAGGCGTTGGGCTGCCCGGTGGTCGACCTCGTGGCCGCGCGCGGCCGCGGCATCGCCGGGCTGAAGGCCGCGATCGCCGCCCTGGCGGCGGCGCCGGAGCCGCCGCGCCACCACCCGGATTACGGCCCCGAGATCGAAGAAGAGGTCACCGCCCTGGCCGCCCGGCTGAACGGCAACCGGGGCGACCGGCGCTGGCTGGCACTGAAGCTGATCGAAGGTGACGCCTTCCTCGAAGGCGAGAGCGGCGATGCCGCGGAAGCTATCGAGGCCGCGCGGGCGCGGGTCGAGGAGGCGCTGGGCGACGATGCCGATATCGCCGTGGCCGATGCCCGCTTCTGTTTCATCGGCGCCGTGGTCGGCCAGGTCTTGCAGCGCCCGCGCGAGGCGAGCCGTACCCTGTCCGACCGGATCGACCGGGTGATGCTGAACCGCCTGCTCGGCATCCCGATGTTCCTGTTCATGATGTATCTGATGTTCGTCTTCACGATCTCGATCGGGGGCGCCTTCGTCGATTTCTTCGACCAAGCGGTCGGTGCTGTGCTGGTCGACGGCGGGCACCGGGTGCTGACGGCGCTGGCCCTGCCCGATTTCCTGGTCGCCCTACTGGCCGACGGGATCGGCGGCGGCATCCGCACCATGGCGACTTTCGTGCCGGTGATCGGCTGCCTCTACATCGCCCTCGCGGTCCTGGAAGATTCGGGTTACATGGCGCGCGCCGCCTTCGTCATGGACCGGGCGATGCGGGCGATCGGCCTGCCCGGCAAATCCTTCGTACCGCTGATCGTCGGCTTCGGCTGCAACGTGCCGGCGATCATGGCGACCCGCACGCTGGACAGCCGGCGCGACCGCCTGCTGACCATGCTGATGGCACCCTTCATGTCCTGCGGCGCCAGGCTTCCCGTCTATGCCCTGTTCGCCGCTGCCTTCTTTCCGGAGAGCGGGCAGAATCTGGTCTTCCTGCTCTATCTGATCGGGCTTTGCGCCGCGATCGGCACCGGCCTCCTGCTCAAGAGCACGCTGCTCCGGGGCGAGGCGTCGCCCTTCATCATGGAACTGCCGCCCTATCACCTGCCGACCCTGCGCAACGTGGCACTGCGCGCCTGGGAGCGGCTGCGCACCTTCGTGCTGCGCTGTTCCAAGGTGATCGTGCCGATCGTCGTCGTGCTCGGCTTCCTGAACAACATCGGCACCGACGACAGCTTCGGCAACCGCGACAGCGACAAATCCGTGCTTTCCGCGATCGGGCGGACGATCGTGCCCGTGTTCGCGCCGATGGGGATGCGCGACGACAATTGGCCGGCCGCGGTCGGTGTCTTCACCGGCGTGCTGGCCAAGGAGGCGGTGGTCGGCACGCTGAACGCCCTCTATACCGAGATCGGCGCGGGCGACGCGGCCGTGACCGGCAACGGGCCACAGCCAAGCGTCGGTGACGAGCTGCTGGCCGCCGTCGCCACCATCCCGCGGAACCTGGCGGCCGCCTTCGGCGCGCTCGGCGATCCGCTGGGGCTCGACGTGTCCTATACCGCCGAGGGGGCCGGGGCGGCGCAGCAGCTCGAGGTGGCGCCGGCCGCCTTCGGTGCCATGGCGGCGGCCTTCGACGGCAAGGCCGGAGCCTTCGCCTATCTGCTCATGGTCCTGCTCTATATGCCCTGCGTCGCCGCCATGGGCGCCATCTACCAGGAAGCCGGGCGGCGCTGGGCCCTGTTCGCCGCGGCCTGGGCGACCGGCCTCGGCTGGTGTGCCGCGACCGGTTTCTACCAGCTCGCCCGCATCGCCGAGGCGCCTTTGCGGGGCGGGCTCTGGCTCGGCTTCTGCGCCGCCCTGCTGGGCGCCGCCGGCCTCGGCCTCCACCTCGCCGGGCGGAGCGCCGAGGCGCGGCGCCGGGCCGGCCTTCTCCACCCCGGCGAGGTCCGGCCGTGAGTGCCGGCCTCGGCGACCTCCGCCGTTACATGGAGGTGCACCGGCGCTGCACCGCCGAGGCGATTGCCGCCGGGCTCGGCACCACGGCGGACCATGCCCGCGCCCTGCTCGATTTCTGGCGCGCCAAGGGCCGGGTGAGACTGGCGGTCGATGCTTGCGCGGGGAGCTGCGGCGGTGGCTCCTGCTGCGGCTCTTCGGTGGCGCTGCCCGAGGTCTATGAATGGATCGGTGAAGCCGCCGGCCGGCGGGGTTGAGCGGCGATCAGGCCCCGGGCAGGGGCAAGGGCCGGCTGGCGTCGACGAGGACGAACACCTTGCGCACGGTCTCGACGGTATTCCAGACACCGGTGAACCCCGGCCCCAGAACCACCGTGTCGCCGGCGCGATAGGTCACTGGTTCATGGCCGTCCTCGGTAATCTCGACGACGCCTTCCAGCAGGGTGAAAATCTCCCAGGTCTCCTGCTTGATCGAGCGGAAAGATCCCGGCGTCGCCAGCCACAGGCCGGCATCGAGAAAGGCTTGCGGCGCAGCCCCCA